>CAYZLC010000149.1:0-4794 GCA_964479365.1 uncultured Dehalococcoidia bacterium | reverse complement strand
AGCGCATCCACCGCAGCAACCTGGTCGGCATGGGCGTGCTGCCGTTGCAGTTCAACGACGGCCAGTCGCTGGCGTCGCTCGGCCTCACCGGCCGCGAGCTCTTCGACATCACGGGCGTGGCGGAGGGCCTCGCGCCGGGCAAGCAGCTCACCGTACGCGCCGTGTCGGACGATGGCAAGGAGACGGCGTTCACCGTCACCTGCCGCATCGATACGCCCGTGGAGGCGGACTACTACCGCCACGGCGGCATCCTGCCGTACGTCCTGCGCCAGCTAGCGGGCTAAGAGCGGCCCGCGGGCGTATCAATGGGTGTGATCCGGACCGATCTGAGGGTTACGCCCCTCCCGATGTACACGCGCGTCTGCAGATGAGCGCCCTGGGGGACTTCTATAGCAATGGTGTGCCATTCTCCGTCACTCTGTCCAGCGTGCGCTTCCAGCGGCACGGGGCTGAACTTGTCTCCGGATTGCAGTCCGAATACCTGGAGCGGGTTGGACGCACCACCCTGGTACTCAAATTCAATGCGGAATGGCTGATCCACGACACCATCCTTGTTGCTGTCTAGAGCGATGAAGGAATCGAGGTAGCTGTACTGATCGGCTGATTGAAGATAACCATCGGGACGAAGGAGCCATCGGGTACTTGCTTGATAGCTACCAAACACATCGACATTTTCTAGGTGAGTGCGCATGACCTGCAATCGCCGAACGGCTGCCCCACGGCTTAGCGCGAACCGCGAGCCGATGTGCGCTCCCTTCGGCACTTCGGCCACCATCGTGCGCCACTGGCCGGTGTTCTCACGCGGCTGGTTCGCGAGAACGACCGGCTCAGCCGTTGATCCGGGCGGAAATCCGAACAGGCTGATTGACCCAGCTCCCGCGTCGAAGAATTCAACTGTTACCGTAAAGGAGTCGTCTACGGCGCCGTCTCGATCAGCATCTAGATCGCACTGGCAGTCGAAGTAACTGGCGTCGCCGGTGGTTCTCAGATAGCCCAGCGCACCCACCGTCCAGGAGGCTTCGGCGTCAGGCACGTGAGAGATGTCCACATTGAGGACGCTATGATGCAACAGACGGAGCTTGAAAAATGTCACGCCATAATAGTCCCGTTTACCCTCGATAGTGATGTTGGTACCCAGGGCAGCGAGCGCGATTTCGGCGGGCTGGTGGGAAACGCCGAGCATAACCGTCTGGCCAGCCGGCAGCGCATCCGGAGACCATAGCCCGAACGATTGCACGTTTGGCGGCGCTCCATAGTAGTAGATGAACGGGGAAAGCATGTACACCGGAGCAATGTAGATCGGGCCGTTGTAGTCTCTTAGGTCCGCCGCTGCGGCGCGCCAGTCTTCCAGAGGCGGTGCCGTGTAGGTGGCCGCGAATCCCTTGAACATGAAACTTAGCAGTACGCCGGCAAGGGCCATGGTCACGGCAGCGCCGGCCAGCCGGCCGGGCAAGCTGATACGCCGGATGAGGCCGAGCATATCGACGAAGCCCAACGCCAGCACGAACACGAGCGCCGGAACATACGGAGAGATCTGACGCGCATCGAAGACGGGTTTCGATAGCAAGGAGATGAATAGCTGGCCGAGTGGCACCAAGGCGAGGGCGCCTAGGCTGACACACATAGGGTCCCGCCACCGCCTCGCAATGCCCAATGCTCCCACCCCGACAATTATCAGCGTCGGGATTAGCCACATGTCATCGGCCCGGGCTAGACCGAGTGCACCCTTGAAGCTACTCACTGCGAGATCGAAGGAGAGTTCCGGTACGTCTCCTCTGGCGCCGAGACGTACCGTTTGACGAAAGTTTGACAGCCAGGGAAGAAATGCCAGCGCGGCGACCGAAAACGCCACGAGGCCGGCTAGCAAGATCTCGGGCCGCCGACGGCGCCACAAGGCAACTGTTCCGTAACCGGCAAACAGCGAGGCGTGCGCTGCCGCAACGACAAATCCGCTGTAGTGCGTGTAGATAATACTCACGAGCAAGGCCGTGTACAGGGCTACCCGGAAGACCGAGGGACGCGCGATCACGGCACCGAGCGCCAGCGATGCGCTGAGCGCCAAGAGGCCCATCAGCGCGTACCCCCGCGCTTCCTGCGAGTGATACAGGTCCGTCGAATTCAGTAGGAGGAGCACCGCCACTGTCGCCGCCAGTAGGGTGCCTTGGATGCGCCGGGCGGTCGCCGCAACGATGACCACGGTGAGTGCTCCCGCCACCGCTGAGAGGCTTCGCAGCCCGACCTCCGATCCCCCGAAGACTTTCACCCAGAAGTGGAGCACGACAAAGTAGAACGGCGGATTCAGGTCCGCCACGTCAACTGTGTAGGGGATCATCTTTGACAGCGGCATCAGCGCGTAGCGCCAGCTCTCCGCTTCGTCTAACCAGAGGCTCTTGTCGGAGATGGCCCAGAGCCGACTGCCCAGGGCCACGGCGCCGAGGAGGAGGGCGGCCACGAGTACTGGCCCATGCTCACGCAACGACCTTAGCGCGGACTGCCAGACGGGAGAGGAAGATCGCTCGGCCACTAAACGCGACACCTCCTACTAGACAGAACGGGGGAGGTAAAGCAGGATATCAGCCGGAGGGCGCTTCGTCTAGCGCTGGGCAGCCGGGGTCTGTCGCGTGTTACGGCGCCCGCTGGAGATTCCTCGCAGTGCTTGGTCAGCTCTTTATCGGTCTCCCCGACGGTGGTGCCCGGCCCGTCGAAGCCCTACGTCCTGCGCCAGCTAGCGGGGTAGGCGGCGTCCGGCTGAACGCCCAAGGTCCTGATGCCTGCGTCCCTCCCGCGCCGTCGCCGGGACGGCCCAGCGTCTCCATGTCCGACTCGTTGCTGAGCAGCATCAGCCGGGTCGCCTGCGCGAATTACGATCGCCTGATTGCCTTCAAGGCCAAGTACGACCCGACGAACCTCTTCCGCCTGAACCAAAACGTGACCGCGACCGTCTGACTTGCGGGCAGCCCTCCACCAGGGCGCACTATGACTCCATCGTGAATTACTCTTGCTCGCGAAGCGCGTCGAGGTATCGTTGGAAGAGACCACTAAGAGTTGATTCACGGTCCCACTCCCCCGGCTGCGATCATCTCTGGCACGGTCGCGAAGCTGTAGCCCATGCTCCGCAGGCCGTCGATGATCGCCGGCAGGGCAGCGTAGTCTCGAGAATCGGCCACGTGGAAAAGGTAGATGGCGCCCGGCTTCGCCAACGTTAGACAGCGCTGGATGATCGCCTGGGGATCAAGGCCTTGCCAGCCCAAGGAGTCTACGCTCCACCGGATGTTGTAAGTGTACCCGCGCGCGTAGACATCCGCGTTGACGGTACCACCGTCGTCTCCGAAGGGCGGGCGGAAGTACGGCTTCGTGCTCGCTCCCGTCAGCTTCTGGATCAGAGCCTCGGCCGTGTCGAGCTCGTTCCAGCGCACCGCCTGGGTCAGCGCTGCGTTATGGCCGGACTGGCCGGTAAAGGACCAGTGATGGTAGCTGTGATTGATCAGGCTGTGGCCATCGTTCACGACGCGACGCATCAGGTCCGGGTTGAGCTCGGCCCAACGGCCCGTCACGCCGAAGGTCGCCTTGACACCTTTCGCCTTGAGGGTGTCCAGAATCTGTGCTGTGCCTCCGGGGTCGTTGCTGTTATCGAAGGTCAGCGCCACCACCATCCGAGTGGGATCGCCATGACTGATGACCTGGGCCGTCTGCTGCGCAGTGGCGGGAGCAGGACTGCCGTGCTGCGCACAGGCAGCGACGAATAGCCCGCCAGCGACGAGGAGGAGGAAACCTGGTCGGCGAAGTCTGGGCTGCATTCTCGGCCTACTCCGCGGCGGCGAATTGGAACCGGCTGGCGCGGATCACACCAGGGTCAGTATAGCGCCGGAAAAGCGCCGCCAGGAGCTCTAATAGGCGAACCGCCGAAGGCTGACCGAGGGAGTTGACGAGATTCTACGCGGTGCCCGGTGGGGATCCCTACGCCGCGGTGGTGCCTGGACGTCGAAGCCGTACGTCCTGCGCCAGCTAGCGGGGTAGGGCGGCGGTAGGGGCGTTCAATTGAACGCCCCTACAACGCTGCGATCCTTTCGGCACGAACGCTCAGGTCTGTCTCGCTCCGTCGCCCGGCCGGCCCAGCGTTTCGATGTCCGCCTCGTTGCTGAGCATCATCAGCCGGTCGCCCGCCCGCAGGACGAACGATGCGGCGGGGCTCACGACCAGCTCGCCGTCCGCGTGCTGCACGGCCAGCAGCGTCGTCGCGCCGCAGCGGTGGAGCACGTCGTGCACCTCCCGCCCGGCGATGTCCGATTCGTCCGACACGACCAGCTCCGCCAGGATCTGTCCGCCCGCCCGGCCCGATGCCAGCACGTCGAAGAAGTCGACGGTCAACGGCTGGAGGGCGGAGAGCGCCATCCGGCGGCCTGCCAGCTTGTAGGGAGAGATGACGCGGTCGGCGCCGGCGCGCCGCACCCGCGGCTCGCTCGCCGGATGGCCGAAGCGCGCGATCACGAACAGCTCGGGCCGCAGCGCCTTCGCCGTCAGCGTGATGTACGTGTTGCCCGCGTCCGAGTCGGATGCCGCCATCAGCGCGCGCGCGTGCCGGATGCCCGCCTTCTCCAGCACCGCGTCCTGCGTTGCATCGCCGGGGATGATCAGGTAGCCTTGCTGCTCGGCGCGCTCGATCGCCTCAGCGCTGCTCTCCACGATCACGAACGGCACCAGGCGCTCCGCGTATTCGCGGGCGATCTCTTCCCCAACGCGGCCGAAGCCGCAGAGGATGTAGTGGTCGCGCAGCGCCCCGATCCGTGCTTGCAT
>CAYZLC010000148.1:0-4800 GCA_964479365.1 uncultured Dehalococcoidia bacterium | reverse complement strand
CATCGGAGGCCGCGCGAAGAACGTCGAGACCCGTGATCGGACTCGATCTCACCGGCATCCTAGGCCTCCGGCTTGTATTCGATGATCTGGCAGTAGTTGCCGTCCGGGTCCTGGAAGGTGGAGATGACACCGCCCCACCACTCTTTGCCCGCCGTGCGGATGAACTTCACGCCTTTGCCCTCCAAGCGCGACTGCTCCGCCTTCAGGTCGTCGACAAAGAAGTCGATTAGCACGCGCTGCGGCTCCTTGGCCGAGCCTTTCGTGTCGCTGTGACCATCGATGGCGATCACGGCGCCGCCGGCGTGAAAGGCGTCCTCGCCCATGTCCGGGTTCTTCTCGAGCCCGATCGTCTCGCCGTAGAACGTCCTGAGGCGTGCCGGATCCTCGCTCGTGAGGTTGACCAGGAATGTGTTGACCTTCATTGCTTCCTCCTTCGCATATTGGCTGCTGTCGCGAGAATACAAGCGGCGATTGACAGCGGGTTGTCAGTGGCGCCGGCAGGTCGCCAAAAACTGCTGCGCTAGGCTCCGGCGTAGCGCTGGGTGAGGGCCGCCGCTTCTCGATGGATGCGTTGCGCAACATCAGGCGGTGAGAGGATCCGCGCGGACGCGCCCCAGCTAAGGACCCAGGGCAGAAGACGCCGCAGGTCCCACGAGTAGTACACGAACACGGCGCCGCCCTCCGCAGCCTCCTCTCGCTGGAAGCCGAAGGCGGGTGTCTCGCGCGCCCACGGCACGGTCGCGGACTCGATCCAGACCCGAACCTCCTGAGGCGCAACGCGGTCTTCGTCGCCGGCTAAAAGCATGCCGCCCATCCGCTCGAAACGCTCCGGTAGCAGTTCCGCGTCGCGGATCCGGCTGGCGCGGAAGTCCCGCATACCCTCTCGCAGACGACAGTAGCCGACTATATGCCAATCTTCCCCGTAGAAGACGAGGGAGTATGGCTCCACCTTGCGCTCTGTAAGTTCGTCAGAGCTGAAGGAGTGATAGCGCAGCCAGATGACTTGCTCCCGAGAGACAGCTTGTTGCAGCAGGGCGAGCCACGGCGTTGGCTCGCGGCGCATCCAGTCGGAAACACGAATGCGCTGCCGCAGCCTGTCCACATCTGAGCGCGTGTCCGGGCGCAGTGCCGCCTCGACTTTCGCGGCGGCGGAGCGTGCCGCCTCTCGTTGCTCGGCCGTGCCCAGGCCCAGGGCCAGGTCGCTACCGAGGAGAAGTTGAACAGCCTCCTCGACCGTGAACGCTATCGGTGGCAGGTGGTAGCCGGGCGCGAGCCGGTACCCCTCGCCCGGCATTGCCGCGACTGGAACGCCGGCCTGGCAAAGGGCGTCGATATCCCGGTAGACGGTGCGCACGGAGCACTCACACTCTTCCGCCAGGTCCGTGGCGCGCAACGGCGTCTCTTCCCGCAGACGCGTAAGGATCAGCAGGCGACGGTCCATCTGTTTCATAGCAGCCCAAGTATACTTGGCGCTATGCCTCACGACACGATCGCAAGGCGCGTGGCGCACGTACGCCAACTCATAGCGTCCGCTTGCCTTCGCGGCGGCAGATCGCCGGAGGAGGTCATACTCGTGGCGGTCACGAAGGGTGTTTCACCGGAGGCGATCCGGGAGGCCGTGACTGCGGGCGTTCGAGACCTCGGAGAGAACCGCATTCAGGAGGCGGAATCAAAGAGGCCGGATCTCACGGGTCTCGAACATCGGGGCGTCGTATGGCACATGATCGGCCACCTGCAGACGAATAAGGTCAAGACCGCAATGGGACTCTTTGATATAATTCATTCTGTGGACTCGCTCCACCTGGCGGAGGCCATTTCGCGGCGCGCTTCTTCGCGTCGGCGCATCTTCCTCGAACTGAACGTAGCCGCTGAGCCAAGCAAGTACGGATTCACTTTCGAAGAACTGCCTCGGCAGCACGAAGCCATCGCGCGGCTTCCTAACATCGATGTGCGCGGTTTGATGACCGTGGCGCCACAAACGCAGAGCCCGCAGGAAGTCCGGCCGATCTTCCGCCGCCTGCGTGAAGCGGCGGCGGCGTTGGGTCTAAGCGAACTCTCGATGGGAATGAGCGACGACTTCGAGCTAGCGGTGGAGGAAGGCGCGACGCACCTTCGGGTCGGCCGCGCGATTTTTCGGGAAAGGGGACATTGATGACAAGGATCGAGACAAAGGGCGATCAATTTTGGTCCGCATTTCAGACGTTGCCACGGAAGGACCAGCGCGCAGTGGTGGACCGTCTTCTCCAGGATCGCGAGTTCTGCGAAGACATACTCGATGCGGCTATAGCAAAGGAGCGTCGCTCGGAACCTTCACGGCCCTACGAGGAGTTCGCAGAAGAACTGCGCCGCGTCGGGCGTTTGTGAGTTATCGTATTGAAATCCGCAAGGCGGCAGAGAAAGAGATAGAAACCGGACCAGATCGTGAAGAGGATCCACCGCCGTCTCGCCTCGATTTCCGCCGATCCATACAAGGGAACGCGCAAACTCACCGGCGACCCCGCGTTCCGCGCTCGTGTCGGAGACTACAGGATTATCTACGACATCGACGATGGGAACAGAACCGTCACGATCCTCGCCGTCGGTCACCGCCGAGAGGTTTATCGGTAGAGGTATGAAGCTCGGTTTCATCGGCGGCGGGATGATGGGCGAGGCGATCATCGCCGGCATCCTCAACAACGGCATCGCATCGGCCGCCGACATCGCCGCGTGCGATGTCGTGGCGGCACGGCGCGACCACCTCACGAAGACCTACGGGGTGCGGGTCAGTGACGATGCGGGTGTCGCATCTTCCGGCAACGACATAGTGTTGCTGGCGGTGAAACCCCAGGAGTTCGCGTCGGCCGGGCGTGCTCTCGCCGCCAGCCTCAGCGGCAAGCAAACCGTTATGTCGATCATGGCCGGCGTCACGATCGACTCCATTCGCTCGGTGCTCAAACACGACGTCGTTGTGCGCGCGATACCGAATACTCCGGCGCAGATCGGCGAAGGGATGACGGTGTGGACAGCCACCGACGCCGTCTCCAATTCCGCTCGCGAGGCGATCCGCACCGTACTTTCCGTTCTCGGTAAAGAGCTGTACGTGACCGACGAGAAATACGTTGATATGGCGACCGCCGTCAGCTCCAGCGGTCCGGCGTACGTATTCCTGGTGATCGAGGCGCTGATCGACGCGGCCGTGCACATCGGTCTACGCCGCGACATGGCAGTACCGATGGTGCTCCAAACCGTGCTGGGGTCAGCTCGCTACGCGCTGGAGACGGGGAAACACCCGGCAGAGCTTCGGAACCAGGTGACGTCGCCGGGTGGCACGACCACGGAGGGGTTACTGGCGCTAGAGGACGCCGGCGTTCGCGCCGCCTTCATGGATGCCGTCGAGGCGGCCTACGAAAAGGCCAAGCAGCTGGGAGGTCAGTGATCGACGCACTCGCTCTTTTCATTACCATACTTGCCACCATACTTCTTATTGCCATCTTTGCTCGGATCATCCTATCCCTAATCGGGTTTGACCCCAATAATCCGCTGTCCGCCGTACTACACGAGATTACCGAGCCCATTCTGGGCCCTATCCGCCAATTCATGCCTCGATTCGGCATGTTTGACCTCTCGCCTATGGTCGCAAGTTTCCTGCTGATTCTCGTAATCAACGCGGCCCAGCGGTTTCTGGCGGAGTGACGGCAGATTAGACTAGCATGTTTGTTCTGATAAGTGCCATCTCTCTATTGTGGTGCGGGCCTAAGGGTGCTACCATGCCGTCGATTTCGAGCATATTGCGAAGGAGTGAGGCATGGCACGGAACAACGGGGCAACGGCAACTGTGACCACCAACGACACCACCGGCGGAGACGAGCGCCTGCGCGCCCTCGATCTGGCCATCGGTCAGATCGAGAAGCAGTTCGGACGCGGCTCCATCATGCGCCTGGGCGAGGCGTCCGCGCGCATGAAGATAGAGACGATACCAACCGGCTCGCTCGCGCTGGACGTGGCGCTGGGCGCCGGCGGCATCCCCCGTGGGCGCATTACGGAGATCTACGGGCCGGAGATGGCGGGCAAGTCAACTGTGGCGATGCACGTGATCGCGCAGGCACAGGGTTTGGGCGGCCTCGCCGCCTACATCGACGTCGAGCACGCGATGGACCCGACATTTGCCAGCGCCATCGGCATCAACATCGAAGACCTGCTTATCTCTCAGCCGGACACCGGCGAGCAGGCGCTCGAGATCTGCGAGGCGCTCGTGCGCTCGAACGCCGTAGACGTGATCATCATCGACTCCGTGGCGGCGCTCGTGCCGCGCGCGGAGATCGAGGGCGATATGGGCGATTCGCTACCCGGGCTCCAGGCGCGCCTCATGTCGCAAGCGCTGCGTAAGCTGACAGCGGCGATCTCGCGCTCCCGGACGGCGATCATCTTTATCAACCAGCTCCGAGAGAAGATCGGCATCGTCTTCGGCAATCCGGAGACGACGCCCGGCGGCCGCGCGCTGAAGTTCTACAGCTCCGTACGCATCGAGCTGCGGCGCGTCGAGAGCTTAAAGCAGTCCGGGACCGTGATCGGAAGCCGCGTCAAGGCGAAGATCGTGAAGAACAAGATCGCGCCACCGTTCCGCGTGGCTGAGTTCGACCTGATCTTTACCGGCGCGCACATCGGCATCAGCCGTGAAGGCGACATCCTGGACCTGGCGACGGACAACGGCATCGTCAAAAAGCAGGGGGCGTTCTACTCGTACGGCGAGCAGAAGCTCGGCCAGGGACGGGAGCAGGCCAAGGAATACCTGCGAGAGAACCCTGAGCTTGCCCAGGAGCT
>CAYZLC010000147.1:0-4833 GCA_964479365.1 uncultured Dehalococcoidia bacterium | reverse complement strand
ACTTCGCGTCACCGTTGAATCAGGGGCGTTCTCCCGTCCGTTCCAACACGATCGCTTTCCGTTTAGAACGCGCAGGACTGCAATTTACACATTGGTACGGTTTTATGGGGTGCAGGTCAATTCGTAGACTGAGTCAGTCGTAAGACGTCCGCCTCCCAACTGTCGGCATTGTCGACACGAATGAGAATGTATCGTCCGCCCTTCATTCGTAGACTCAGTGGACTTGCCCACCCAAAGTAGCCGACCTTGTCAAACAACGAACCGGCTCGAACCGCGACAACGTCTGCGAGAAGAAAAACCCGCCGTTGCGGTTCGAAGATCCAGAAATGAGGGAACGGAAACTTGCGTCGTTCGAACACCAATTGATCTCGCGTCAATATGAACTCACCTGGAACGGGGGCGAGCATTCGATGAAACACCAACTGCCCAGGAGAACGCCTTATGATAGGATCATGCGACGGTCGCTCGTTGTCGCTTGATTCCTTCGCTGTATCGTTCACGAGTGTTCATCACCGCATAGCGGCACCTGGGAGAAATTATACTGCGACTCGGGAACGACAGGCCTGGACTCGTTCACGGGCGTAAGAGCGGGGCCCTTCGCTTCCCTCCGGCCGAACGGCTGCGGACTTGAGGCGAGGGACGGGCGCCATTCGAGGTCTTCTTTGGCGCGGCGCTCGCGCATCATCTCGTAGAGAAGGTTCTCTACGATCATCAGGAGGAGCAGGACCTGGCGCTGCTGGCGGCGCGACATGCGCGCGAGCATCTGGAGCAGCTCCGGGTCGATCTTTTCCGCCAGGGCGAGGCGGTCCTCGGATACGTCTGCCATTAGCGCCGGGCCCGGGTGAGCTCCGGGCGAGCGGCGGCGCCCTTCGAGACGTCCTTCGCGAAGGACTCCTCGGGGTGAGCGGCCTTGATGCCCGGGTTGACCCAGTCAGGCCCATTGCTGCTTTCGGACGAGCCGTTCAGGACCTGCTCCATGCCCTGAAGGATGAGCAGGAGCCGGCGCTGGCGGTCCCGGGGGAGCTTGGCCAGGTAGCGCAGAAGCTCTGTATCCACCGTGGACTCATAGTCCTGGTAGATCTGGCGGAGCATCCGTACTGTCGGGTATCCTGCCGCCTCAAAGAGCTCATCGGGGTCTATGCGCATCGCCTGGGCAACGCGGAGGAGGACGGCGGCGGAGGGGTTCTTCACTTCGCCGTTCTCAAGCTGGGAGAGGTAGCCCTGGCTCACGGACGAGCCGCCGGCTAGCTGGCCCTGTGTGAGGCCCAGTTCGTCGCGCAGTTGTCTGATCCTGTCTCCTAGCTTCATAACTCGCTCCGCCTAACTGGGGAGTCGCGACGATTGTCGAATGCGACTCGCCAGCTTGTCAATATATGGCTCGTTAGCCCCTGCTTCGCCCCGCCGCCTTGGACCGGCTGCCCTGCATTCCCTGGAAGACCTTGAGCAGACGGGCCTGCTGCTCCCGCGGAATGCGGGCGAGGAACGACAGGAGATCGGGATCGACGGAGACCTCGTATTGTGACGAGGGCTCACCGCCGAGCGCCATCTCCGCGTAGCCTGCGGCCTGCATGAGGATACGCGGGTCCACGTGCAGGGCGCGTGCGAGCCGGAAGATAACGGCCGCGCTGGGGTTCTGCACCTCGTCGTTCTCGAGCTGCGAGAGGTAGCCCTGGCTTAGCTCTGCCTGCGCAGCGAGCTGCGCCTGGCTCATGCCAAGCTCATCCCGCAACGCCCGGATCTTTTTCCCCAACGTCACCTGGCTGCACTCCACTAGCTGAGCGACTGCGCTATGCGAATTGCCGCCGGACCAAGGATCACCAGCAGGAAGGCCGGGAAGATGAACAGCACCAGCGGGAACAACATTTTGATCGGCGCCTCGTGGGCGGCCTGCTCCGCTTTCTGGCGGCGCTTGGTGCGCAGTTGGTCCGACTGGACGCGCAGTACTTGAGCGATTCCGACACCGAGCTGCTCCGCCTGGATAACGGAGTTGACGAAGCTCGAGAGCTCCTCTACGCCGATGCGCTCATCGAGTTCGATCATCGCCTCCCGGCGCAGCTTGCCCATCGCCACGTCGCGCAGCATTCGGGAAAGGTCTTCCGCCAGCGGACCACTGCTCTTCTCCGCTACGCGGGCCAGCGCGGCGTCCAGGCCGAGGCCGGCCTCTACGCACGTAGTGATGAGGTCCATTGCATCGGGCATGGCCTTGATCACCCGCTTCTGGCGGGACTTGACTTTGCCCTTGAGCCACATGCGCGGGAAGATCAAGCCGATGCCGGCGAACATGACAACGAATATGCCCTTCTGGAGGAGCAGGTCGCCCGGGAGGGCGACGAACATCAAGAGGCCGAGGCCTGTGAACAAGGAGAAAATGACCGCCCAAAAGGTCAGGTAGCTCTGGAGCGTCATCGTATTGCCGGCCATGACCAATTGCTTCTGGATGTCGGCCAGGACAGACGCCGGCAGGATCGAGCTGATGGCCCGCGAGAAGCCCTCAATGCTGGGCCGCAGCACACGCTCCGCAAAGGGCAACTCCAGGTCTACCTCGTTGTCCTCCAGCGATACCGCGCGGCTGCGGAAGTCCTGGATACGGGTCTCCATGCTGGTGGCGCGGGCGCGTCCGAACATGGAGTAGGCGATGCACATGACCGCCCCGAAGACGGATATGGCTATAAGTGCGATAAGCATCTCCGGCTCCTTATATCTCGATTGCCATGATTCGGCGCATGGCGAAATAACCCATGACCTGAAGACCGATGGCCGCGCCTAGCATCGCCTTGCCGACCGTCTCCGTGATGAGAAGGCTCATGTAGCCGGGGTTCATCACCATGAAGATCCCGAACATGAACACCGGCAGACCGCCGATGACTATACCGGTCATCTTCTGCTGCGCAGTGAGAGTGTTGATCTCGCCCCGGATACGCTCGCGCTCTCGCATGGTGGAGGCCACTTTGTCCAGAATTTCGGCCAGGTTACCGCCGACCGTGCGCTGGATGTTGATGGCCGTGAGCACCATGTCGAGGTCGCTGCTGTCGATGCGCTCGCCGAGAGCATTGAGGGCGTCTTCCGCGCTCATGCCCAGGTTGGACTCGCGGAGCATCCTGCGAATCTCCAGCGCGATCGGGGGCTGCAACTGGCGCGAGGCGAACTCGAAGCTCTGCATGAGACCGTAACCGGACTTCAGCGAGTTGGAAACGAGACCGAGAAAGTCCACGAGCTGCTGGTTGATCCTGTTGATTCGGCTTCGCTTTTTGTTGTTGACCCACATCGCCGGGAGCATGTACCCAACAACGGCCAGTCCGAAACCGATCGCTACGTTGAAGGGGTTGATCCCGAAGACGAATGGCACCACGAAGAACAGCCCGGCCATACCCCAACGGATCAAGTAGTACTCGCCCACGCGGAGGGGGACAGCGGCGCGTTCCAGGTGGATGGCCATGGCCTCCGACCCACGGAACTGGGAAAGGAAGGCACTGAGGATTGGAAGACCACTATAAGAGCGCGCCTCTCTGAGCTTGCCTTTTGTGTCCGGCCGGCTGGATTGGGGAAGCGGTCCGGACTTGAAGGCTTCCAGCCGGGTGGACATGGGATCGTCACCCGTGCTGCGGCTACGAAGACCAGTGGCAACGAAGACAAAGGCGAGAAATATCGTGATCGCGATGCCGATGATTAGCGGGTCCATTGGTTATCCCCTCGCACGGGCCAGGAACAGTCCGTCCGGCAGCTTAATGCCGGATTTCTCGAACTGCTCGGCGAATGTGGGCCGGATACCGGTCGGCGCCATAACACCTTCGATCTTGCCCTCGGCGCTGACGCCCGTTTGCTGGTAACGGAAGAGGTCCTGGAGAGTGATAATCTGGCCCTCCATGCCGCTCACCTCCGTTACGTGAGTGACGCGCCGGACGCCGTCCGTAAACCGCGCGAGCTGGACGATCAGGTGGAGGGCGGAGGAAACCTGCTCACGGATGGCCCTGTCAGGGAGCTCGAGGCCGGCCATGAGGACCATGTTCTCGACACGGGCGAGCCCGTCTCGCGGGGAGTTGGCGTGGACCGTGGACATGGAGCCTTCGTGGCCGGTGTTCATGGCGTTCAGCATGTCGAACGCCTCCGGGCCGCGGACCTCGCCGATGATGATCCGGTCCGGCCTCATACGCAGCGTGTTACGCAGGAGGTCGCGCTGCGCGATCTCCCCCTTGCCATCGATGTTCGACGGGCGCGCCTCCAGGGAGACGACATGAGGCTGCTGCATCTTGATTTCGATGGGGTCTTCGATGGTGAGGATCCGTTCGTTCTCAGGAATGTAGGCCGAGAGCGCGTTCAGGAAAGTCGTCTTACCGGTACCGGTACCTCCGGAGATAAGAATGTTCAGCTTCAACTGCACGCATGCCTTCAAGAACTCCGCCATGTTCTCTGTGATCGTGGTGGATCGCACCAGGTCATCCATGGTCATTTTGTCCGCGCGGAACTTTCGGATGGTAATAGAAGGGCTCTTCGGGGCGATTGGCGGAATCACCACATTCACACGGGAGCCGTCCGGAAGACGGGCGTCCACCATTGGCGAAGACTCATCCACGCGGCGTCCGATCGGAGCGATGATGCGCTCGATCACCCGCGAAATGTGGGTTTGATCCCGGAACCGGACGTCGCTGAGGTAGAGGATGCCCTCCCGTTCGAAGAACACCTCGTCAGGTGCGTTGACCATGACTTCTGAGATCGAGGGGTCACGCAACAGGGCGTCGATCGGCCCCAGCCCAACCACCTCGTCCACCACGCGCGCGACGATCTGGTCGCGAGTGATGCCACCGACACTCGGAAGCTCGCGCCGCAACAGGGTCT
>CAYZLC010000146.1:0-4855 GCA_964479365.1 uncultured Dehalococcoidia bacterium | reverse complement strand
GGCGCACCGCCTCCGGCACGCGTGGCACATTCATGAGCACGAAGTCCGGCGGCGCCGCTTCGCAGATAACGGTCTCCCGCCGCTGGTCCCCGTTCAGCGAGCCAAGCAGCTCCCGAGCCGCGTCCTCTTCTTCGCCGCAGGGACGGATTACCGGTGCTCCGCCGTGCTGCACCTCCGCCGGCTGTGCGCCGATGAACAACGGAGTTGGCGAGACCAGCTCGTCCCCCACCAGAGTAAAGTTGAGGACTACGTGGTGCCCTTCGAAGCGCCAACCCCAGCGCTCTGAGCCCGGCGATCCGAACATCGCCAGAAAGTAGCGCCGCGGGTCTCGAAAACGATCAAGTCGTCCCTGCTCCATCAGGTTGACGAGGCTCTCGCACGCCATAACGGTCGTGACCTTTGCGTAGGCCGGGAAGCTGAGCGCGCCGGCGACTAGCGCATGCGCAAGCTTTTGCTGGCGTGCGTCCATCTCCATCAGTGGCAGACCCTTGGTCATGCGCGGGAAGTAAGCCCAGCTCGTGCGCTCCTCAATATCGTCGAAGTCGAGCGACACCTTCGCGCGCTGCTCATGGTCGAGCGCGTCGAGCCAGGCCCCCGCCGCCTCCCTCATCCGGCTGACGACTTCGGTTGTCGATTCTCGGGCGACTGCCATTGCTGTACCGCCTAGGCTGTCGTCACCTGCGCCCAGCTTGCCGCCAGCCGAGAAGCCACCGCCTTCCCTTGCGCAACGCCGGCCTGCGCGGTCACGTCTCGTCGCGAGGTGTCCATGCGGTTGAGCCCCATCGCCTCCAGCGCGGCGGCGTCCGGGAAGACCAGCTCGACGCTTGTGCCCGCGGCGCTGAGCGCCTCAGCCTCCCCCCTCGCCTGCCTGCCAAGCAGCGGGTCGATGCCGTCTGACCGCGCGCCGATGGGCGCCACGATCAGCACCGAATCGTAACCGCTGGCCAAATCCGCGCTCGTGCCGGAGCGCACGCCGCCGTCGGTGAAGCGCCGGCCTTTGATCGTAACCGCCGGGAACAGGCCGGGCACCGCGCAGCTTGAGGCAACTGCCCGGCCGAGGCCAACGCCGGAGCCGCCGTCCCAAGTCTGGAACTTGCCGCTCTCGCAGTCGACGGCCGTGAGCAACAGCGACCTCTCAGGCCAGTCCGACTCGCCGATATGATCCTCGAAATAGGCGACCCAGTGCGCTTCGCTTACGGTCTTGGCCGCCAGCGCCGCCGCGCCGATCTCGGCGCAGATCGCCTGCGTGACCTCCTTGATCCCCGCCCAGCGCATGAACAGCTGAAGGGTTGCCGCGGGTTCGCTGCCGGCCAGCAGCGCGCTAATGCGACCGTCGTCCGGCTCCATCTGTTCCGCCATCAGCTCCGGCAGCGTTTTGCCGAGCGCGATCTGCGTTCCGACGACGGAACCTGCGGATGTGCCGGCGATGAGATCAGCGCCTGCGACGGCGATGCCTTCTTCGAGGAGACCGGACAGCAGGCCGACCTCCCATGATATGCCGAGCGCACCACCGCCGCCGAGAACAAGTGCGTTTCGTGCCATAACCTGTGCCTCCTTGACGTGTCCACAGATTAGCATAGCGCGCGCGTTAGAATTAGCCGCGGACGAACGCAGATTGAACGCGGATGCTCGCAGATGCCTCCCAGATGACTCTGTTCGTTACTCCGCGATTCATCCGCGTCATTCTACGGCCAGTTCTTGAACGCACCGGTCATGAAGGAGGCTACGATGGACATCCAAAAACTCACCGCCGCTCCCATCAACGAACGCGGCAGCCAGCGCTCGTACCTGCTTCTTGGCCGCGGTCAGTTCGGCTCGGAGAACCTCGCCATCACATGGGTCGAGGCCGCGCCCGGCAGCATGCAGGCCGTCCATGGCCATCCGGACAACGAGCAGGTCTACGTCATCGTCCGGGGCCGTGGCGTCATGCACCTCGGCGACGATATGCAGGAGGTCAGCGAAGGGACGCTCGTCTTCATCCCACCGGGGGCGGCGCATGCCATCAAGAACACCGGCGATGAGCCGCTGGTCTTCGTCTCCGCCACCTCGCCGCCGTTCGACCCCAAGGAGCTGGAGGCGTACTTCCGTTACAAGGAGCAAGGAGCCAGGCGCGGAACTGGGAACACGGAACAAGGAACAGGGAACACGGAACATGGAACACGGAACACGGGAAAGGAGCCGGAGAGTTGGAAGTAGGAGCGGTACGGCGGGTCGAAAGCCGTAGCCAGGGGCCTGCAGCGGCATCAGGAGACGGCGCGGCACACCTTCGCGATCACGAGACTTCGGCAATGCCCTGGATGTCAAGGTGGGCGAGGGGGGCGGGCTCGCCGGCGGCGGCGGGCTTTCATGGCCTCGAGCTCATGGAGGTCCTGGAGGGGGTGGCGGTGGAGGCGGCCCTCGTAGCGCATGAGGAGGTTGAGCTCCTTGTCCCGCGGGATGATGCCGTTCGAGAGCCGGCGCTCCATGAGGTCCCAGTCGTGAGGGGTGGGCGCACGCCGGCGTCCGCGCCCGTCGTCGCCGGAAGCAGGGGCGTAATCGGGGATGTCGCGCTGGTGGTTGCGGACCCTGCTCGCGTTCGTAGCGGACGAGCCGCCTGAGGCGCCAGAAATTTAGGGCCATGCGCTCGGTGATCGCTTCTTTCGATGTAGTTGGCGGGGTCGACGGACTCGAAGACGCGGTTGCGGTGTTCGAAACACTCGTCCTCGCTCTCGAGCTTGGGCACGACGAGGGACTCTGAGTAGGCACCGAACTTGGCCGCGTTAAGGCTGGTGGCGGCCTTGCCTTCGGGGTTGTGGAGCCTGTCTGCTTTGGCATGCTTCGAGGTTAGCGGAAGGTGCGTCGATCTCAAAGGGTGGATGTCACTTTCGTACGGGCGGGGCCATTTCGTTTTTGCGTTTTTCGGGTTTGGGTTACGTGTGGATTCTAGAATTACGCTACGTATTACGAGATATTGGTAACGGCCAGAGCAGGTGAGGTGCCTCGCCCCTACGCCTCGGCCGGGCCGAGCTCGACTGCGATCTGCCGCCAGCCCTCGCGCGCGCTCGGGTACTTCGGCGACCAGCCAGTGGTCTCCTTGAACCGCGTGTTGGAGACCCGCTGCGAGCTCAGGACGTACCTTGCCGGCCCGCCGCCGATCAGCCGGAATAGCCACTTCGGCACCCTCCGCGGTGGCTTCAGGCCGAAGGCGTCCGTTATCGCCTGAGCGTATTCCCGCATCCGCAGCGGCTCGTCGTCCGTCACGTTGTATACGCCGGCCGGCGCATCGAGCGCGGCGACGGCGGCCGAAGCGCCGTCATCCACGTGGATCGAAGAGAAGAAGTTTGAGCCGTCGCCGGCAACGGGGAGGAGCCGCCGGTGGGCCATTCTCACGGTATCGATTGTCGACTGCGCATACGGCGCGTAAAACCCGGCGTAACGCAGCGACACTCCGCGCCCTCCGCCCACGCTGAAGCGTGAGGTCTCTTTCTCGCCGTTCATCATGCTCTGCGGGGAGAACCAGGTCACCGACACGGGCGAGTCCTCGGTAAGCCAATCGTCGCCGCCGTCGGCGTAGACGAAACTGATCGACTCCTGTACATAGACCGACGCGCCCGCCGCCATCGCTGAGTCAACCAGAATTCGCGACCCCTCCGTGCGCAGGCGGTCGTTCTCGCGCCACGCGCCCTTCCACCGCATCCGCGTGATCGAGGGTATCTTGGTCGCGAAGTGCAGCACCGCCTCGCTGCCGGCCACCGCTGCCTTGGTCTCAGCGGCGTCGAACAGATCGACGGCTACCGGATCGGCGCCGAGCGAACGGACGAGCTGTGCCTTCTCCTCACCGCGCGCTGTACCGCGGACCTCTGACCGGCCTCGACCAGGGCGCGCAGGGTGGCCTGGCCGATGACCCCAGTGGCCCCGGCGACGAAGACCTTCAGAGCGCTATCCTCTCCCCACCCAGTCCGCGATTTGGCTCCGCATCTCCAACTTCAAGCCGTCCGGCGCAAATGAGCTCTCGACCGAGTTCGAGGCGAGAAGTCCATATCCCTCGCGGTCGAGGCCCAAAAGGCGCCCCGCTGCCGCGAACTCATCCACCATGCTGCACTCGAAGTATCCCGGGTCGTCCGTATTGACGGACACCAGTACACCTGCGTCCCACAACGTGCGCAGAGGATGTCCCTCGAACGATCTGGCGACGCCCAGCCGGACGTTTGAGTGAAGGCAGACCGCCAGGGGGACTCGCCGCTTCGCCAGCTCTCGCACGAGATCCGGATCATCGGTCGCACGCACACCGTGCATGATCCGCTCTGCCTTGAGCGCATCCATCGCTCCCCTGACCGATTGAGGGCCCGAATCCTCACCAGCGTGGGGCATGGAACGTAGCCCGCGGCGCCGTGCCTCGTCGAAAAGCGGCGCGAACGGCTCAGGCGGATAGCCCTCCTCAGAACCGCCCAGACCGATGCCGACGACATCCGGCGCGTCCTTAGCCCCCTCTAACAGTGCGAAGCCCACTTCGATCGGGAAAGTCCGCGGGATGTCCACGATGAACCGCAGCGCGACATCCCGCTCTTTCGAAGCCGCCTCGACAGCTTCGAGCAGACACGGAAACGGTCTCGCCGCTGTCGTAATGTGGACCTCCGCATAGCGGACGCCTGCGCGTACCGCATCTTCGCAGTACTCGTGGACCATGCGCGCGTAGTCGCCGGGTCGAGTCATGGTAGCCCAGACCCGGCCATACAGGTCGACGAAGCTGTCGAGGTCCGAGAAGACGCGTGAGACCGGCAGCGCCGAACGTGTGAGGAACTCTTCCATCGTGGCCCGCCGGACCGTGCCCTCCAGATGCACATGCAACTCCGCCTTCGGCAAGTCAGCGAGATCG
>CAYZLC010000145.1:0-4866 GCA_964479365.1 uncultured Dehalococcoidia bacterium | reverse complement strand
GATGACCTCGCAGCCGCCGTCGGAGACACGATCTCAATCGAGGACAGGCCGTTAACCGTCTCGGGCATCTATCAGACCGGCCGTCTTTCGGAAGACGGCGGAGCTTATGCGCCGCTGGAAGTAGCCCAGGAGATCGCCGGCCGGTCCGGTGTCGTCACGGCCATTTTTGTGAGCGTGAGCGGCGGCGCCGACCCGGCTGTGGTCGGACAGTCGATCGAAGAGCAGTTTCCCGGCCTCGCCAGCATCGTCGAAGTGGGCGACTACAGTGAGGTGGACCAGGGCATACAGTTCCTCGATGCCGCCAACCTCGCGATCTCGCTGCTTGCCGTGGGCATCGGCGCGATCGGAGTCATGAACACGATGATCATGTCCGTCTTCGAGCGAACACGAGAGATTGGCATCTTTCGGGCCGTAGGCTGGAGCGGCCGGCGCATCCTGCGCATGATAATCACCGAGTCTCTAATACTCTGTGTCGTCGCCGCGTTCGTCGGCTCTGCCCTTGGTATCCTGGCGACTCGCGCGATCCTGCTCATCGACGTCATCCGCAACGTGCTGGAACCGCAATACGGCGTGGACGTTTTTCTCAGAGCGCTCGTAGTCGCGGTGGTGGTGGCACTCGCCGGTGCTGCCTACCCGGCGTTCCGTGCCGTGCGGCTCACGCCTATGGAAGCCCTACGCTATGAGTGAGCGCCGGCACGCGATCCGGGTCCGTGGCCTGGTCAAGTCCTTCGAGCGCGGGCGCATCAACGCACTGAACGGCGTGGACCTCGACGTATACGAAGGCGAGTTCGTCGCGATCGTCGGGCCCTCCGGCGGCGGCAAGTCCACCCTCCTGCACTTGATCGCCGCTCTCGACCGGCCGGATGAGGGTACGATCGACGTGCTCGGCCATGAATTGCAGACCGGACGGCGCCTGGACCATTACCGCGCCCGTGACGTCGGGCTGGTCTTTCAACTGGACAACCTTATCCCCTCACTCAGCGCGAGCGAAAACGTCCAGGTCCCCATGTTTGAGGCTCCTTATTCGGCGCACGAGCGCAGGCGTCGTGCCGATGAACGGCTGGCACAGGTGGGGTTGACGGGAAAAGGGCGCAGCCGGCCGCCCCAGCTCTCCGGCGGTGAAAGGCAGCGTGTCGCCATCGCCCGCGCCCTGGCCAACGACCCGCCGCTGCTCCTCGCCGACGAACCGACCGGCCGCCTCGACTCCGCGTCCGGTCTCCGCATTCTCGACCTATTGGAAGATCTGAGGACCCGGCGAGGACTGACCATCGTGCTGGTTACGCATGAGCCGGCTGTCGCGCGGCGGGCGGACCGCATCATTGAAATGCTGGACGGGCGTATACAGGTGGCACAGGCGATGCGCAGAGACCGTATAGGATAATCGAGCCCGTTGTACTATGTTGAACCAGCCACGCTTTAGGCAGGAGGAATGGAGAGAACATGTCGGATTCCCGTCGTAGCTTCTCGTTGGCAGACGCGCGTGAGATTGGTGAGGCAATCGGCATCGACTGGGCGAAGAGTTCGTTTGACGCCGATCAGTTCCGGATGGGGCTGGAGGTGGAGCTTGAGCACGGGCGACGAGACTCCGAAACAGACGTGACGCACGATGACCCCATAATGACCGGCAAAATCGCTCTCGCCCACCTGAATGAGTTCCCGGATTACTACACGCGGCTGGCGGAGATGGAGGCGGAGGCCGAGGGCCGCGGCGCTTGACTCGTTGGCGGCTAACTTACCAAGAACGAGGCGACCATTCCGATGGCGGCGAGTCCCATCACCGCGACCGTGGCCACCCCTAACAGGTTGGACAGACGGCCGTTTCGGTGCCGGCCGAGAATGCGCCGGTCATTGCTCACCACCAGGATTGCGGCAATGAGAACGGGCGAGATGACGCCGTTGACTACCGCGGCGACGAAGAGCGCTCTGATGGCGCCGATCCCGGACATGCCGATTCCCAGTCCGATCAAGGTCGCAAGCGCGATTACCAGGTAAAACTGTGGCGCCCGGAATGGCTTCTCCTCAAGGCCTTCGCGCCAGTCAAAAACCTCGGCTATCGCGTAGGCCGACGACCCGGCGAGGACGGGAATTGAGAGCAGCCCAGTGCCAACGAATCCTATTGCGAACAGGATACTTGCCTTGTCGCCGGCGAGCGGACGCAGCGCTTCAGCGGCTTCGCTTGCGGTGTTGATATGCCGTATCCCGGCCGGGAACAGCGTTGCTGCTGTCGTCAGGACGATGAAGTAGAAGACTACGTTGGCGAGAAGCATCCCGAGGTCGACGTCGATCTGCTCACGCCGCAGCTCAACCTCGTCTCCCTTGGCGATGTGGCGACGGTGCATCTCCTCTACCTCTTCGGACGTCTGCCAGAAGAACAGGTACGGTGAGATTGTTGTACCCAGGATCGCAACGATCATCGTGATGAAAGCTGTGCTCAGGTGCACGGTAGGCAGAAATGTGTTCTTGAGGGCCTCGCCCCAATTAGGGTTAGCGAAGAAGGCGTCGATGATGTAGGCGAAGAGGACCAGCGTCAATAGCTTGAGGTAATTCGCGAATACCCGATAGGGGACAAATATCTCGCTTGTCGCAATGGCGAGTCCGACTGGGACGATAATAATGCTGTCCTGAATTCCGGTTAACAAGTCAATTCCAGCTGCGACGGCGGCGATGTCGGCCCCGATGTTTATGGTGTTTGCTATGAACAGTAGAGCGACCATTACCAGTAGAATCCGGCGAGAATAGTGGCGTCGGAGAGCCGACGCCAGCCCGCCGCCAGTCATTAGCCCGATGCGAGCGCACATGTTTTGAACGGCTGCGTTCAGCGGCAGAGTCAGGACGCTAGTCCAGAGGAGGCTGTAGCCCGTCTGGGCGCCGGTGAGCGAGTATGTAGCTATGCCAGAGGGATCGTCGTCGGAAGCACCGGTCACCACTCCCGGCCCCGGCAATGACCATGCGCTTCTGAAAAGCCCACCCATTCGGTGACGGGCTCGTTCCAGCCCCGATCGGGCACTCTGCGTTCGCACTGTCTTTCGCATGTTACCGCGTAGTCAGAACGGGACGACTGTCGCCGATGAGGCGAACAGTTGCTAGCAACATACCAGCGCGGGGGTTGTTCGGCCTACAGTTATGGGTCCTGAGAAATCCAGCGCTATGAACACGGCAGCGGGGGCCAACGCGAAACGGCATGAATTGCGGCGCTCGCTGGGCTTCTGGCAGGTGACGACATTGGGGAACTCGGCCGTGCAGTCCGACCGTGCCGAAAGTCCCGCCGGAAACGCCCCAGACGGCACATCCTCCGCACCCTGACCAGTCGTACGCTGAGCCCGAAGAGAGGTTGGCGCGATGTCGTGGCCACTGAAGTCTCACAGGGACTCTCTATAAGGAGGCAGACCATGGCGACCGAAAGACAACTGGAAACCAAAGCTAGCGTGCATGGTGATGGGGCGTTTAGCGCACTCGGCGAGATGCCGTATGGGCTATACATCGTCGGCTCTAGATCGGATGAGGAGCCGAACGGGATGATGGCCGACTGGGTGATGCAGGTCGCCTTTGACCCTCGGCTAGTCGCAGTGTCAATTGAGAACGATGCTCACACTCTGGCCAACATCACGAACTCGGGGGTGTTCAGCGTGAACCTGCTCGCGGCCGGCGAGTTCGCGCTCGCCGCGAAGTTTGCGCAACCGTATTACGGCTCGAAGGTCAAGGGTCGCGCCAGCCCCGCGCGAGACGAGGTCCATCACAAGCTCGACGGCGTGCGCCACGACCCGGGCGCGTCGACTGGTTGCCCGCTCCTGACGGATGCGCTCGCCTGGCTGGAGTGCCGAGTCCACATGACGGTCCCGACCGGTGATCATACCCTCGTGGTCGGTCTCGTCGTGGACGGTGGCGTCCTCCGTGAGGGCGAGCCGCTGACGAGCACGATTACCGGCTGGCCGTACAGCGGATAACGGATCTGGGAAAGGGGAGAGTAGTGGCGAATCGGGACACCAGCCAAGACACGGCGAATCCGCCCAGCATGCACGGCCTGCCACGGTCTGTGCGAGCGCGGGTGAACGCGCTCATCTTCGACCTCGTCAACGACGATCTGCAGATGGCGCTCCTGGACCTTGAGCGTCTGTATCGAGCCGTACGCGCCCTGCCGGAGGTCGCCGGCTCCGTAGGTGCCTCGGCTTCCCCGACCATCGAGGCGCTGGTCTACTACAACGAAGACGGAACGATGGTCGAGGAAATCTGCCCGGGTCCGGACGAGTGCGGCAGATGCCCGCGCGCTGAGCAGAGCCGGCCCGTCGCCTGCGCGGGTAAGCGCCTCACAGCCGGAGGCTGGGACCTCGGTGTTGCCGCCGGCGCCGAAGCCTGCCCCTTGGTTGCTCTCGGCATCGTTAAGCCCCCGCCGGCCGCGAAACCTCGATGACCTGGACTGAAGATCGCCGGGCGTAGTTTTCATCAACCATGAGCAAGAAGGAGGACAGCCATGTATAAGCATGTACTGGTGACACTAGACGGATCTAGCTTCTCCGAAGCGGTTCTACCGGAGGCGGCCCGGCTCCTCGCTGGAACTCGGGCACAGGTCCATCTGTTGATGGTGGCGGAAGAACCGGCAGCGACCTCGAGTTACGCAGAGAAGGAACCATTGACTGTGGGCGTGCCGGCGCCCGGAGGCGTCGTTCGGATAAAGCCTGCGCCCGTGGTTGAGACAAAAGCGCAAGCAACCGGCCGGATCACAGACGAGCTGCGCGAGTTCCTGATCGCGGAAGGCGTACCACTTGAAAAGGTCGGCGTCGCCGTCCACACCGCGGTGCGCTTTGGCGACCCCGCTGAGGAGATCATCCGTTTCGCAGAGGAGCTGAAGATTGACCTGATCGTGATGGC
>CAYZLC010000144.1:0-4893 GCA_964479365.1 uncultured Dehalococcoidia bacterium | reverse complement strand
TCTTCTGCGCGACGGGCGCTATGCCATGCACACGTTCCCGCCCGAGGCTGTGGACGACGAGTTCTATCTCGTCGGTCAGGCAACTCCTGTCGCAGACGCCGCGAAGCGCGCAGCGATCGCCGCCGGATACCACTTCCCGGTGCCGGACGGGCACCAGTTGTTTACGTTCGACGTCGAGCGCTGTCTGCTGGTCACATATAAGTTTCGGGGCGACATGTCTCCGACGCACAAGACTTGTCGCGACCCGGCGAAGTGAAGACAGACGACATTCAGATCCGCCCGGCGACGCTCGACGACGAGCCGGCTGTCCTCGCCCTGATTGAAGAGCTGTTCGATCCGCCGGGTGTGCGCGCTCCGGGCTACACCCGAGAGCGCGGCAGCACGGGCTTCAAGTACGCGGTTCACGACCGGGATGCCGATGTCCTGCTCGCCGTTGAAGGGGAGCGCATCGTCGGGCTGGCTTCCGTGTACGCAGACATCCTCTCGATCCGATACGGGCCGCGCTGCTGGCTTCAGGACCTCATTGTGACCGCGAGCCATCGCAGCCGCGGCGCAGGGGGCCGGCTATTGAACGCGGCCAGCGATTGGGCGCGCGAACGGGGCTGCACACACCTCGAACTCGCGTCCGGGGCGGGCAGAAAGGATGCACACCGCTTCTATCTCCGCGAAGGGATGCTGCAGGCGTACAACTTCAGCAAGCAGATTGAGTAGGGCAGCGACGTTGTCCGCGCCCTGTTCGCACGGCTCATAACTCTGCTACTCTGACTAGCATTCATGTACACTATCGGACTCTCTGGGGGCATCGGCACGGGCAAAACTGCCGTTGCGCGGATTCTCGAGGAGCAGGGTACGACCATCCTCGATGCAGATCGCGTCGGTCACGAGGTCTACGTTCCGGGGCGGCCCGCGTACGAGGATATCGTCGCCGAATTCGGGACGGAGGTCGTCGCCGAGGATGGCAGTATCGACCGCAAGAAGCTCGGGCCTATCGTCTTCTCGGCTCCAGAGAAGCTCGCGCGGCTCAACGCCATCACGCACCCGCGGATGAAGGAGATGATGCGGGAGAAGCTGGCGGACGCCGAGCGGTCAGGCGCGAAGGTCGCGGTGCTGGAAGCCGCTTTGCTATTCGACGCCGGCTGGGATGACCTCACGGACGAGGTCTGGGTCACTGTCGTCGACTCCGGAACGGCAGCCGGCCGCGCGTCCGAACGGAGCGGCATTCCCGTGGACCAGGTGCTCGAGCGAATTCAGAAGGCGCAGATGGCGAGCGACGACCGCATCCGGCGCTCTGACGTTGTGATCGACACGTCGGGGACCCTGGAGGACACACGGCGGCGCACGCTTGATGCGTGGGACAGGCTCGAGCGCAGGCTCTCTGCGGAGGGGTAAGGACGGCCAGGCGAGCCGGCGCGCGAGGACGGCTCAGCGTATAAGCGGGTTTGTAATGTAAGATGAGCGAAGAAGGATCGGAGAGCGCCCGATGACCACCGAGCAGACTTACCGCCAGTACGATATCGAAGAGTACATCGTCCATGCGGAGCCGTTCTATCTGCCCGTGAAGGACGAGATCGAGCTGTTCGAGGCGGCCTACAAGGAGAAGATACCGGTCCTCCTCAAGGGGCCGACGGGCTGCGGGAAGACTCGCTTCATCGAGTATATGGCCTACAAGCTCAGCCGCCCTGTAACTGTCATGCGCGAGGTCGCGGAGAGCGGGGATGGGAACGTTCAGGGGCGTCCGCTCGTAACCGTAGCTTGTCACGAGGACCTCACCGCGTCCGATCTCGTGGGCCGGTATCTGCTCGAAGGCGATTCCACCCGCTGGATTGACGGGCCTCTCACCCGCGCCGTGAAAGCAGGCGCCATCTGCTACCTCGACGAGATAGTCGAGGCGCGCAAGGATACGACCGTTCTCATCCATCCGCTCACGGACCACCGGCGCATTTTGCCGGTGGAGAAGCTCGGCCAGATCGTCGAGGCGCAGGACGGGTTCCTTCTCGTGATCTCGTATAACCCGGGCTATCAGAGCGCTTTGAAGGATCTGAAGCACAGTACGCGCCAGCGCTTCATGGCGGTCGAGTTCGGCTACCCGCCGCGCGACCTCGAGGCGAACATCATCGGCCACGAGAGTCAGGTCTCGGAGGGTGTGGCGACTGAGCTCGCCAAGTTGGGCGAGAAGGTCCGTCACCTCAAGGAGCACGGCCTGGCCGAGGGTGTGAGCACTCGTCTACTTATATACGCCGGGCGCTTGATTCACGAAGGCATACCCACGCGGCGTGCCTGCCAGGTGGCCGTCGTGTGGGCGCTCACGGACGATCGGGACGTTCAGCGGAGCATCGAGGAAGTGGTGTCGTCCATCTTTGAGTGACGTTGAGGCGTCCGCAATACAGAGTCCCGGGCGTCTACTGACCTCCGGCGTCGACTTCGGACAGACCCTTCGTTCCTCAGGGTGACAAGCGAAAATGACCACTTCTGACCGCCGTCGCAAGCTTTGCGCCGAATACGAAAAGCAGCTAACGCCGTTCTCGACCAGCCTCGTCGCGGAGTTCGTGCGCTCAGCGGATGCGATCGGTGATCTCCTCTCTGATGAAGAGCTTGAGGCGTGGGCGGAGGACGGGTTAGACCTTGCGCGCCAGTCGTGGCGCTCGTGGGAGGCCGCAGGCGAATACTTTCGGGTGGCGCCGCAGATGCTGCCCATGTTGGGATGGGACGGCTTCCGCCGCTGGGGTAAGCATGGCCGCGACCTCGCGGAGCTTTCTTCCGCGCTCGCCGCATCCTATTTCCGAGCCTCACCAGCCACGCTGCCTTCGATCACGTTCGCGCGCCTCGGCGACTGGGTGAACCTCGGCCGCCTGCTGTACAAGGGGACGTGGCGCTCGGCTTCGCTCGCGGTACAGTTCTTCGACGGCAGCCCATCTTTCTTCCAACCAATGACACTCGAGGAGGCGCGCGTCCTCGTGCGGTTCGTCGACGCGCTGTGCGACCGGTCCTACGACCTCGCCTCGCACTGTCTGAGCATCGCGCCGCACGTTCTCGAGCCGCTGGGGGGTGAGGACCGCGGGGCGTTTCTTCAGTTCGCGGAAGCGCTGGCCTCCACGGGCTGGGCGGATGCCCGCTCCTATCTTGAGAAAGGGCCCACGTTGCTCGCGCACGTTCACTCCCCTCAACGGGTGCGCTTCCTTGCGCTGTCGCGTGAACTTGCGCGGCGCGAGGGACGGCAGGCGTTCTCGTTCTTCGCGGAGGCCGCGCGGGCGCTCGCGCAGGTTGATCCGGAATCGCACGGGCTTCTGCTGTCATTATCTGAAGAGCTTGTCGATCGTTCGCCGCTCTCGGCGATGGAGTTCTTGAAGACAGCGGCGAAGGTACTCGAACGGATCCCGCTGGACGAGATCGCGCTCTGGCACAAGGAAGGCGCTAACCTGCTGGAGCAGAGCATCGAGGGCGGCGAGGCGTACTTCCGGCTTGAGTCCAGCCGGGGCGAGGAGATGCTGGAATCGCTCTCATCGCGCGTAGACCTCAGCCGCGTGTCAGACATTTTGCGCATGTACTGCAAGGCGCTCACGGGCTACGAGGTGGCGGTGCACTCCGGCGAAGCGCTCGCCGAGAAGGGGATAGGGTGGGTGGAGACCGACATGCCTTCGACAGAGGGCACGGCGATCTTCCTGCCGCCGTGGGTGGAGGAGTTCCGCGACAAGGAGCGCAACTTCTACGTCTACAAGGTCTACGCCACGCACCAGGCCGGGCACCTTGAATTCGGGACGTTCGAATTCGAGTTCGAGCGGCAGGGGGCCGTATTCGAGAACCATCGGGCGGAGATGGAGACGGACGCCGTAGGGGCGCAGCACACACCGTCTGCAAACGAGTTACCAATACCTGATGCGGTTGAGGAGGGGAACGACACTGCGCGTTCGCCACGTGCTGAGCCTCCAAACCCCGATACCGAACGACGCGCCGAAACCGGCGAACCTGATCTCGATGTACTTGAGGGCGTCGAGCTGCCGCCGCCGCGGATGCCACTGACGGATATGGAGCGGTTCTTCGATCTGTTCCGGGACCGGCGGCTGGCGTCGGACCTGTTCGCGATTGTCGAGGACGCGAGGATCGACGTGCTCATCTCGAAGGAGTATGCGGGGATACGGAGGGCTTACGCGGAGCGGCAGCAGTGGGAATTGGAGCGAAGGCCGGCGCCGGAGCAGATGCCGCTGCGGCAGGCGTTTGTCGAGAACCTCGTGCGGACGAGTCTGGACGGGCTCGACCGCATCGTCTGGCCGTCGTCCTTGTTCCAGCTGATGCAGGATGCCGTCGGGGTAATCGAGACGTTGCGGCAGCCGCAGGCGCTGGTGGAGGACGCCGCTGAGGCAACGGTGCGGTTGTACCAGTTGGCGCAGCAGATCCCGAACCTGACGCCGGAGATGATGGAGGACTGGCAGGACCTGGACGAGGAAAGCCTGCAGACGCTGCCGATGACGGGCGATTCCCTCGGAGACTCGATGGATCTCAAGATGCCACAAGGCGAGGCGATGCCTTACGAGAGTCCGCAGCCGGTCGACTTCCGCGGCGACTTCAAGCCGGAGACAGTGCAGTTGTTGATGAAGCTGCGCCAGGAGCGAGGGGAGAAAGGGCCGGTGTCGCCGCTCTCGCCGGAGCAGCTCAAGCAGATGTTGGAAAAGAGCGTCGAGATCACGCTGTCGGACATGGCGGAGGCGGACCTCACGCAGTCGTCGGAGCTGTTCCTGACGAATCTTCTCAAGGAGCTAAACGCGCAGGAGCAGGAGCGGCTCCAGAAGCAGCCGGTGCCGCTCAAGGACGGCCAGCCGGTGACGGGGTTCAGCACGGCGGACGACGAGCATGAGCTGCCGATCGAGCCGAAGTATTACTTTTACGATGAGTGGGACT
>CAYZLC010000143.1:0-4957 GCA_964479365.1 uncultured Dehalococcoidia bacterium | reverse complement strand
GGATGATCCCCTTCGCGATGATGTCCACGCGGGCCATGCCGCCGAAGATGTTGATCAGGATCGCGCGCACGTTGGGGTCGTCGGTCAGGATGCGGAAGCTGCTCACGACGCGGCCGGTGTCGTTCACGGTGCCGATGTCGAGGAAGTTCGCCGGCTCGCCGCCCGCCAGCTTGATCGCGTCCATCGTCGCCATCGCGAGTCCCGCCCCGTTCACCACGCAGCCGATGTTGCCGGTCAACTTCACGTAGTTGCCGATGCCGCTCTCCTGCGCCGCCACCTCAAGCGGGTCCTCCTCGTCGATGTCCCGCAGCTCGGCGAGCTCCTTGTGCCGGTAGAGCGCGTTGTCGTCGAAGTTCAGCTTCGCGTCCGCCGCCAGCAGCCTTCCGTCCCTCGTGACGACGAGCGGGTTCACCTCCGCCAAGGTGCAGTCATTCTCCGCGAAGCAGCGGTATAGCCCGGCGATAAGCGACCCAGCCGGCCTCATCATCTCGCCGTGCAGACCGATCTCGATCGCCAGCTCGCGGCCCTGGAACGGCTGGAAGCCGACGGTCGGGTCGACCGGTGTCTTGTGGATGCGCTCCGGCGTCTTCGCCGCGACCTCCTCGATGTCGACGCCACCGTCCGCGGACGCCATCACCAGCGGAAGGCCGATGGAGTTGTCGATGACGACGCCGAGGTACATCTCGCGCTCGACCTGGAGCTGCTCCTCGACGAGCACCCGCTTAACGAGCCGGCCTTCCGGCCCCGTCTGGTGCGTCACGAGGTTCATGCCGATGATCTGCGAGGCCGCCTCGCGTGCCTGCTCCGGCGAGTCCGCGAGCTTGATGCCACCGCCCTTGCCGCGCCCTCCGGCGTGTATCTGCGCCTTCACCGCCACCGGCACGCCGAGCTCCTTCGCGATCGCCTCGGCTTCGTCGGCCGTCTCCGCCACGCGCCCGCGCGGCACCGGCACGCCGTACTTCGCCAGGAGGTCTTTGGCCTGATGCTCGTGTACCTTCATTCTTCGAGGGTGAAGGGTGCAGGGTCAAGGGTGAGAGAAGACGGGTCCTCACCGTACTCAAAGTCAGGCACGTCGTTGATAGCGTAGCTTCGCCGGCTTCCATCACCATCGAGTTTCTTGGCGAGCGAACGGATCAGCCCATACAGCAGACCACCCGCCTCAATGGATACACTCTCCAATACCCGGTGCTGTGCCTCTGTAATGAGTTCAAGGCGATTGACCAAATGAATGTAGTTTTGTGTTTCTGCATGGGAGGCGCGGGCAATACTGAGGTGACGCAGATATTCACGAAGAGAAGCCCGAGCATACCCTTCCGCAATATTCGCTGGAGTGGAAGCGGCCACGCCGATGATTTGGGCGGGGAGCGGCTGGCAATCCCTCGGCAGGGAGCGCGCCATGCGAATCATCGCGACGGCCAAGTCCTCGCCTTTCTGCCATGCCTTGAGCTGCATGAATCCTGCCTGCTGCATTCGCTCTTCCTTTTTGTCCATCACCCTGTCCCTTATCACGCGTCACGCATCATCCCTCACCCCTCTCACCCCTCACCCATCACCCTTGCACGTCGTAGTAAATCGCTTGCAGCGGCTGCCGGCTCTGGCAGCGAATGTACTCCGGCCTATCGTCCAGGATGCCGATCGCGCAGGTGACATCCTCGCCGGCCGGCGGTGGATCCACAGCGTAACGTCCCCGCGCCCCGCAATCGGTTACGCGCGTTTGTGGGTTGTAAGTGCAGTCTTCCTCCACGACGCCTCTGCCCGCGAACTGCTGAACGAATTCCGTCTGGTTCGACGGCGCGACGGCCGGCGTGCCTTCAGCGGCGGGCGTGAGCACCGGGGCTTCGGTCTCGGTTGGCGTTTCGCCGCCGTCGGGGCTCTCCTCTGGGCCGGGCGTCTTCTCGTCGTCGCCGGTCGGTTGGGGCGTATTGGTCAGGCGCGATGCTGTCGGCGCCTGGCTCGGCGTCGCCTCGGCGCCGCCGTCATTCTCATCGCCGCCACAGCCGGCAAGCAGGCCGGCGACCAAAAGGACGGATAGGATCAACACCCTCGGGGCCGTTAGCATAACGCGAATCAGTGTAGCAGGTGCCGCCGGAACGAGACAGGAACCAGTCCCCGGGGTTCAGCCCCCCTAGACGGGCGTTCCGTCCGGCCGGACGCGGTAAAGCCGGAGCGGGTCCTGCTGCTCCAGGATGTTGGTCGCGAGATCGATGTCGTCCGGTTTTTCGGAGTGGACGCCGACGAGCGCCTGTCCGCGCGCGTCGTAGAAGGTTAGCTCCCACGGTTCCGCCGTTTGTAGCGAGGACATACCGGCCAAGAAGCCGCCGATCGCGCCGAAACCGATGGCGCCGAAGAGCATCACGGCCAGCAGCATGCCCGCGCTGACGTCCGCGCCGAGGAAGCCGGCCGCGAAGCCACCGAGCAGGAGCCCCGCTATAGCGCCGCCAAGCCCTCCCGCTATCGCCCCAGAGCCGACCCGTGTGCTTAGATAGCGCGCCAGCTTCGTGTCGGCCACTCCCGTGTTGGTTTGGTTAGCGGCCTCGTCGGCCGCCGGGCCCGTCATAGAGAGGTTGTCGGGTTCGATCGTGCCCTCGCTCAGGGCGTCGATCGCCGCCCGGGCCGATTCCAGGTCAGGGAATTCGGCGACTACGTTATAGGCCGAGAACTCGCTCCCGGTGATGCGGGGGCCTTGAGAAGCAGGACGTTTTGCCGGTGCGTAAAGCATGACCATTACCTCCAATACCGCGCGCCCATTCTGCGCGGCCTCCTGTTTCAAACGCGTAAACACCCAGCGGGGTAACCTCGCGTTCCTCTAGCGCGCTCTTCCTGCCCTTCGTGTAGACTTGACGCCGCCATGGCTCAATCACGTTCGGGCGACGACGTCCGCAGGGAGCTGCACGAGCAGAACCGCCTCTCTTGGAACGAGGCGACAAAGGCGCACAACAGCCACAAGGAGGACCAGGCGCGCTTCTTCCGCGAGGGCGGGAACAAACTCTTCGCCGAGGAGACGGCGCTACTTGGTGATCTGAGTGGCAAGTCCGTTCTTCACCTTCAGTGCAACGCCGGACAGGACACGCTTTCGATAAAGCAGCTCGGCGCCGAGAAGGTAACAGGCGTCGATATCAGCGACGAGGCGATCGAATTCGCGCGGAGGCTGTCGAAGGACTCCGGGGTCGAGGCGATCTTCCACCGCGCTGACGTGTACGACTGGTTGGCGGAGGCGTCGAAGGCCGGGCAGACGTGGGACATCGTGTTCTGCTCTTACGGGGCGATCATCTGGCTCTCAGACCTCGGCTCGTGGGCGAGAGGAGTAGCTTCCGTGCTCAGACCCGGCGGGCGCGTCGTCACGGTGGAGTTCCACCCGGTGGAGATGATGTTCGAGGTAGACTTGAGCCTGAAGTATCCTTATTCCACGCACGGCGAGCCCCTCACCTGGGAAGAGGGCATCGAGGACTACGTCGCGTATTCTGGCCCGTCCTTGACGCCGAGCGGCTGGCAGGACGGTGTGCAGGGCTTCAAGAACCCGAACCCTGCCCACGAATTCCACTGGGGCACCGCCGAGATCATTACCGCGCTCCTCGAAGCCGGGCTGGTGCTGGAGCACTTTCGAGAGTACGAAGACGCCACCTTCCGGATGTACGAGGGGATGATCGAGCTTCCCGGGCGGAAGTGGATGCTGCCGGAGGGCGTGCCGCCATTCCCGCTGATGTACTCCATCGCCGCGCGCAAGCCGTTGTAGCAGGCTCGTTTGCGATCCGTTCGCCCTGAGGAATCGAAGGGTCGCCCGCAAACATCAGCGAAGACTGATGAATCGAGTCGGAGCGCGTAGCCGCGTCCACTTCGTGCTTATGAAGAAACTATGGCGGCGGGTACCCTCAGCTCGCGAGGAACTCCAGCACCATCTGGTTCACGAGCGCTGCCCTCTCGAAAGGCACGCCGTGAGTCGCGCCAGGGACGACGCTGAGCTGCGCGTTGGGGATGGAACGGAACATCTCGAGGGTGTGCTCCATCGCCACCCAGTCCCGATCACCCACCAGGACAAGCGTGGGCGCCTGGATGCGCGCCAGTTCGGCGGGGGTGATCGCGGGCTCCTCTCGCCACATACGTATCAGCTTCTCGAAAACGACGGGAAAGTGCTCGGGGCCGTCGGGGCTGACCTCCTTGTATTTGTTCACCAGCCAGGGGTAGAAGCTGTCAGGCGTGGCGTGCGCGATGACCTCAACCGCCACAGGCGCCATGCCGTTCCAATGGAAGTTGGCGCCGATGCAGACCAGCTTTCGCACGAGATCGGGGCGCGCGAGGGCGAGGACGAGCGCCGTGTTGCCGCCGTCACTGTAGCCCACAAGGTGAGCGTTCTCGATCCCGAGCGCCTGCATGAAGCCGATGGTGTCGTCCGCCATCGCCTCGTAGGTTATCGGCCCGTCCAGGTCCGCTGTGCGGCCATGGCCGCGCCGCTCCGGGACAAATACGCGATACCGCTCGGCGAAAGCCGGCGTTTGCTGCGAGAACGTCTCCACGGTGCAGAAACCGCCGTGCATGAGGAGTAGCGGCTCGCCGTCACCCTGGACCTCGTAGTAGGTCTTGAGGCCGTTGACGTCAACGTAGTCGCCGCTCATGGGTAGTACGCCTCCGGCGTCAGGCGCAGCACCACTCGTTGTTCATTCTTCGCCCGTTCCTCGATGGCGGGCCGCATGGACTCCGGCAGCGGCTGACCCTGCATCTTCCCTCCGATACGCATCATCGTGTCCACGGCGCTGTCCTCCTCGATCTGACCGCGACCCTCGATCCGTAGATACGGGAAGGGGAACTCCTCATGGAGTACGCAGAGGGTCAAGCGACCACTATGCTTGATCAACTTTGTCTTTGTTCTCGTCTTCGTCACCGAGATGAGTAGGTCGTCGCCGTCCAGCACGTAGTAGACGGGCGAGAGGTGCGGTGGCTTTGCGGAGCGTTCCACGCCGAG
>CAYZLC010000142.1:0-4990 GCA_964479365.1 uncultured Dehalococcoidia bacterium | reverse complement strand
GAACGCTGTTCGGCTTCCCTCCGGAAACAGCGTTCGCCTTCGCCGGAATCCGCAATCATGGGGTCTCAATCGCTTCTTCGTCAGCGAATCCCTACCTACAAGTTGGTGTCTCTGGAGCGGCAAACTGCGAGACAGGGTCTCAATCGCTTCTTCGTCAGCGAATCCCTACCTACTGGATACCGGCCCGATGAACCTGCACGGAACGGACAGTCTCAATCGCTTCTTCGTCAGCGAATCCCTACCTACCTGGTCGACATGACCCAGCTTGCCCCCGATTTCCTCGCGTCTCAATCGCTTCTTCGTCAGCGAATCCCTACCTACGATGATTTTAGCCCTCGTCGTGGTGGCAGTAGCCATCGTCTCAATCGCTTCTTCGTCAGCGAATCCCTACCTACCAAATCGGGTGCGCGTCGGCTGGAACGATGGGCGAATGAGTCTCAATCGCTTCTTCGTCAGCGAATCCCTACCTACGCGATTGGTGCCGGTGTCGGCGGCGGTGTAGTCGGTTTGTCTCAATCGCTTCTTCGTCAGCGAATCCCTACCTACAAGGACTCCCCCCCCGTCAGAAGAACCCACCAACCAGAGTCTCAATCGCTTCTTCGTCAGCGAATCCCTACCTACCTGACGGATGCCGATATAGACGCTCTGGCGGATGCGTCTCAATCGCTTCTTCGTCAGCGAATCCCTACCCACGAGAAGGCCAGCCGATCCCAGACGACCGTTACCCTGGTCTCAATCGCTTCTTCGTCAGCGAATCCCTACCTACCCTTTTGTGGGCGGCGTGGGCGTCCTACCACTGGCCGGTCTCAATCGCTTCTTCGTCAGCGAATCCCTACCTACCAGGCGGCCAACGTTGGCTGGACTGGCGGGAACTTCAAGAAGTCTCAATCGCTTCTTCGTCAGCGAATCCCTACCTACGTGGGGGGAGGGACCCCACATCTGCGATAACAGCAAGTGTCTCAATCGCTTCTTCGTCAGCGAATCCCTACCTACACAGTTATGGATCATTCCTTTCCTGGAACCATTGAGAAGTCTCAATCGCTTCTTCGTCAGCGAATCCCTACCTACCAGAGCATCGAAACCAATGCGTTGCCTGTAAAGAGTGTCTCAATCGCTTCTTCGTCAGCGAATCCCTACCTACGGCGGTCGGGCTGCCCTCATCGACCAAACGGGCCAGGAGTCTCAATCGCTTCTTCGTCAGCGAATCCCTACCTACGCGGATGGCCGGTGCCTGAAGCGCCTCGCCCTGAAGAAGTCTCAATCGCTTCTTCGTCAGCGAATCCCTACCTACAAGAATTTGACTGCGCTAAGCTCTCCTGACGCTACTAGTCTCAATCGCTTCTTCGTCAGCGAATCCCTACCTACCAAGAAGTCGTCGCTCTGATGAAGAGCAGCAAGTCCGAGTCTCAATCGCTTCTTCGTCAGCGAATCCCTACCTACAAAACCACTTCGGGATGTGCGTCATCCTGCATGGTTTCGTCTCAATCGCTTCTTCGTCAGCGAATCCCTACCTACGCGGAGAACGGCTCGGACACGCAGTGCGTGACCAACGCGTCTCAATCGCTTCTTCGTCAGCGAATCCCTACCTACAGTCGCCGGTCCCGCAGTCGGCGGCGGCCAGTCAGATCGTCTCAATCGCTTCTTCGTCAGCGAATCCCTACCTACTCGACCTGGGCTTGATGTACGGGCTTCCCAAAATCAAGGTCTCAATCGCTTCTTCGTCAGCGAATCCCTACCTACTTTTATATGCCGCGACGACCACCGAGAACCTGATTAAGGTCTCAATCGCTTCTTCGTCAGCGAATCCCTACCTACCGAAGCTTGGTGCGTTCGGGCGTGGTTGCTCGACCGTCTCAATCGCTTCTTCGTCAGCGAATCCCTACCTACCGAAACAGGTGGCCAAACCTGCGCCAGTGATGACGTAGTCTCAATCGCTTCTTCGTCAGCGAATCCCTACCTACCCTACGACTTCCAGGGCCTGGAGACCGAAGGTCTCAGGTCTCAATCGCTTCTTCGTCAGCGAATCCCTACCTACGCTAATTAGTTTTGCTTACCCGGTGGATGCCGAAGGGTCTCAATCGCTTCTTCGTCAGCGAATCCCTACCTACCTAGCCTTGCGGGCCGACGCGTTGGCGCGCCCCGCAGGTCTCAATCGCTTCTTCGTCAGCGAATCCCTACCTACTTTCTGGTCCTTGTGGACGGGATGCGTACCGGTCTCAATCGCTTCTTCGTCAGCGAATCCCTACCTACATTGCTAACCCCCTTATGATAACCCCACAGGTGTATAAGTCTCAATCGCTTCTTCGTCAGCGAATCCCTACCTACCAGTGCTGGAGACGGCTGGCTCGGTGTTCACCAACAAGAGTCTCAATCGCTTCTTCGTCAGCGAATCCCTACCTACGATCACCTTGAGCTCCAAGCAAGGACCTTCGCGCTTCGTCTCAATCGCTTCTTCGTCAGCGAATCCCTACCTACTCGGCAGTACTTCGGAGCGTTGGCGACATTCCTCGTCTCAATCGCTTCTTCGTCAGCGAATCCCTACCTACACAGAATTCTTTAGAACAGGATGAGCCGTGGGTCAGAAGTCTCAATCGCTTCTTCGTCAGCGAATCCCTACCTACGGTATGTTCGGTGCCCGGATCGAAGGCGTGAAGTGAGTCTCAATCGCTTCTTCGTCAGCGAATCCCTACCTACCTGGGCAGGAGGTCCGAATGCTTCCCGTCGATGGAGAGTCTCAATCGCTTCTTCGTCAGCGAATCCCTACCTACCCAACAGGTTGGCGGGGCAACCTTGGCCGTTTTGGTCTCAATCGCTTCTTCGTCAGCGAATCCCTACCTACCCAACTGGCGACGGACCTCGCCTCCATCCTGGAGGAAGTCTCAATCGCTTCTTCGTCAGCGAATCCCTACCTACTTGAAGACTTCCCAGAACGAAAAGATTCTACCAACATTGTCTCAATCGCTTCTTCGTCAGCGAATCCCTACCTACACCAATTCCGGGGATGTATATTTCCGCGTCACAGCCGTCTCAATCGCTTCTTCGTCAGCGAATCCCTACCTACCCTTTATTGGCCGCCACATTCGGCAGCGGGACGGTGGCGTCTCAATCGCTTCTTCGTCAGCGAATCCCTACCTACTATGGTTGCCACATCCAAATACCACACCTACGTCAAGCGTCTCAATCGCTTCTTCGTCAGCGAATCCCTACCTACTTGGCTCTATGGCGATGGCCGGTCAGGAAAGTGTAAGTCTCAATCGCTTCTTCGTCAGCGAATCCCTACCTACATGTATGCAAGAGGATTGAGGAGTTTGGATACAAAGGTCTCAATCGCTTCTTCGTCAGCGAATCCCTACCTACGCAAGAGTCTCAGCTTACCCGTCTTCTTAGGACGTCTCAATCGCTTCTTCGTCAGCGAATCCCTACCTACTGGCGAACGAGACAGCCGACGCCACTAAGCGAAAGGAGTCTCAATCGCTTCTTCGTCAGCGAATCCCTACCTACGTTCCCCAACCGGCTCTGTCCACGGTTCCCGTTCCGTCTCAATCGCTTCTTCGTCAGCGAATCCCTACCTACCGCCCACTGTGCAACCCCCTCATTCTACACCACCTGACCGGCCCGTTTCCGTAACCCCGCTCCATTTCTCCTCCTCCAGGCTCCTCCATCCCTACTCCCACCCTCCAGAATCCAGGCTAAGTCCCGCCGCCACGCCCACTTACGGACTTCCCGTAACCACCCCCCTCCTCCCACGCTCTCCACCCATCTACGCTATCTCCTTCCTCCGCAATGCCTTACAGCCCTTCCTGGCCGCTCCGCGTCAAATAATGTGATACCCCCGCTCCTCGTACCGTTCCCCCCTCCCCAGAATCCCCACCACCCCCTCACAGCTCTTGCACAGCCGGTAGATCCGGCAGCTATCCTCCCGCTCGTCGAGCTCCATCTCCAGCCGTCCTCGCAACTGCCCCACCAGCGCCTCGCTCATCTCGCACTCGAACACGCTGTACTGCACCCGCACCCCGTAATCCTTCAGCGCCTCGCTCACCCGGTGCCGCCGCCGGTCGTCCGTTATGTCGTAACTGATTAGGTATAGCATCTCCCCCGTCCTGCCGCAAGTAGGTCCGAATTCTTCCCGCGGGCCACTGGTCACTGACCACTGGTATTCCCGCCCTCCCACAAGTAGGCCCGATATTCTTCTCGCCCCTTCAACATCCCGCCAAACTGCCTTACCTGCGCCTCCACCACCCCCCGCCACCCCGCCTCCGCCCCCGCTTGCGTTTCCGTCATCCATTGCTCGTATGCCTCCAGGTACCGCGGCAGCGCCTCCGGCGACAGCACCACGCTCCCCGCCAGGTTCCCGCTCACCCGTTTCGCAAAGTCCTCCCCGGTCAGGACCCGCTCGTTCACCAGCCGCAGGGTCAGCCGGTCCACCACCACCGCCCGAAACGGCTCCAACAGGTCCAGCGCCAGCGACGACCGTCCGTAATCCGGCCGGTGCAGAAACCCCACGTGCGGATCGAGTCCCTCCCCCTCCAACTGCGCCCGGATCTCCTGCCCCACCAGCGTATATCCAAAGCTCAGCAGCGCGTTGATCGGATCCGGCGCCGGGTGCTTCTCCCGCCCCTCGAACGGCAGCTCGCTCCGGTTCATCTCTCGGAACGCCTCGAAATACGCCGCCGCCCCCGCCCCCTCGTGCCCCAGCGTCTCCTCCAGGCTCCCCGCCGACCCCACTGCCGCCCCCGCCCGCTCCACCCTCTGCTGGCAGGACGCCAGCGTCTCCGTCGCGTAATTGCTCCGGTACCTCCCGATCACCGCCGCCGAATTCTGCAGCTTCGCCCCCACCAGCTCCTTCGCCAGCCCCAGCCGGAACCCCTCGTCCCCCGACCGCCGGAACTGCTCCAGCCGCGCCAGCACGTTCTTGGACCACTCCGGCACCAGGTGTCCCTTCAGCCTCCCGTGCCGCGTGTAGTAACTCAGTTGGATGCGCCGCTCCAGC
>CAYZLC010000141.1:0-5006 GCA_964479365.1 uncultured Dehalococcoidia bacterium | reverse complement strand
ACACAAGCGCGAAAGTCAGGATGATCTCCACAACGACCCCCGCCCAGTCGCTCGAGAGCGCGGCGTCGTTCAAGCTTGTCGTCCCCAGGTTCCCCTGCACACTGGACACCAGCACCGCGTCAAGGAGCAGGGCACCCACAACAGCGCCGGCAAGCTGCGCGGCCACATAAAGGACGCCCGGTCCGGCCTTCATCCTGCCGGTGATCACCGCAGCGAACGTCACCGCAGGGTTGATGTGGCCGCCGGATAGCTTGGCCGTCATCGCCACCAGCACGGCGATGGCCAGTCCGAACGCAAGGCCGATGGCCACCAACGCGCCGGCATCTTCTCCGGGCTTCTGGTGCAGAACGCCAGTGATCACTGTGACGGCGCCCGCGCCGACAAAGACGAAGAGCATCGTCGCGATGAACTCCGCGAAGACCGCGCGCCAGGTATTTTGGCCGAGGTCTTCGGCCGTGAGGCCCACGGTTTCCGCGGATAGCTCGAATTGACCCATCTAATAACCCCTTTCGATTTGTCTATTGTGGAACGAGGAGGCAGATGGAGAGGTTAACGGCGGGCTGCGCTGTCGCTCCGCTCACACTTTCGAGACGCCGCTCCGTCCTTCTTCGAAGGCCTCCGTGGCTCCTCAGGATGAACGAGGCGCCTCACGATCCTCGGGCGCCACGCCCTTGCGCCGCCGGCTCACCTCCCGCATCGGCAGGGCGCTGCCTCCCCGGCGGGCGCGGATGATCTCTGCCATGATCGAAACGGCGATCTCCTCCGGCGTCTCGGCGCCGATATCGAGACCGATTGGCGTGTGCACCCGCTCCGCTGCCTCCCGGTCGAGCCCATCCTCGATCAGGTGCTGGAGGACCGCGCCGACCCTGCGCTTCGAGCCGATCATTCCGACGTAGGCGGCGTCAGACGCCGCCACTAGGCGCAGGCTCGTCTCATCGTGCTTGTGGCCGCGGGTCACGCAGACTACGTACGAGTTGGCGTCGATTGGGTAATCCGCCAGCACCTCGTCGAAGCGACCGCAGGTTATGCGATCAGCCTCCGGGAAACGCTCCTCGTTCGCGTACTCGAGCCGGTCATCGACGATCTCAATCGAGAAGCCGCACATTTGGCCGATCGTGGCCAGCGCCTTGCCGACGTGCCCGGCGCCGATGATCAGGAGCGTCGCTGGCCGTTCATGGACTTCGAGCATTACCTGGTACGAATCGCCGGAAGGCGCGTTCAGGCGGCCTGTCGGGCGGCCCGCGCGATCGAGGTACATCGTCTCAGTCGAGTGCCGGCGGAAAGCGTCCGCCGCTTCCCCTCTGATGGCGGCATCCAGCGCAGCATCGCCCAGACTGCCCGCACCCGATCCATCCGGTCGGACGAGCATCTTGGCGCCGAGGTGGACCCCGGCATCCTCCGGCGTCGCGATTACGGTCGCAACCAGGACCGAGGGACCACCTTCGAGAGCGGCCGCGACCTCCGCCAGAATGGTTGCTGCAGGAACTTCGGTCACGCGGCTAGACGAAGGCCAGGAACTCGAAGCGGTGGCCGAACGGGTCGCGGCAGAAGAAGCGCTCCCGGCCGTTGATGGGAATCGCCTCCTCCAGTTCGACGCCGGACGCGGCTAGTCGCGTTCGCAGGCCGCCCAGGTCATCGACCACAAACGCGGGATGGCGCGAAGAACGGTCTTCCTGGAAGTCGCCGTCCGGGGCGAAGAAGACGTGGAATTCGTTGTCGCCGCAGCGGTACCAGACGCCGTTGCGCCCGGCGATCGAAAGCGATGCTGGCCGAGGCATCTCCTGGAAGCCCAGCAGTCCTTCGAAGAAGCGCCTCGCTTCGTCCCCGCGCGCCTGCGGCACGTTAATCTGCACATGATGGAGGCCGACGATGGTCACGTGGGCATTATACAAACCTGCGAACCTGCAAACCTGCCAGCCTTAGGAAACGGAATAGGCCGCCCGGGGGGTCAGACGGCGTCAGACGTTAAAGAGGACGTTGATCACGTCGCCCTCGCGGACGACGTACTGCTTGCCTTCCGTCCGCAGCTGGCCGTGGCGGCGCGCCTCCTGGTGCGAGCCGAACTCGAGGAGCTGGTCCCACGCAATGACCTCGGCGCGGATGAAGCCGCGCTCGATGTCGGTGTGGATACGCCCCGCCGCCTGAAGCGCGGAGGAGCCGGCGAGGACCGTCCACGCCCGCGCTTCCTTCTCGCCAACGGTGAAAAATATGACCAGCCCCAGCAGCTCGACCACTCGCGCGAGCACAGAATGCGTGGCGTCCTCTCCGGCGCCCATTTCGCGCCGGAACTCGGCAGCTTCCTCCGGCGCAAGCTCCGCCAGCTCCGCCTCAAGCCGCGCGCAGAGGACGCTCACGGCCGTCCCGGCGGACGCATAGCGCCCGCCGTACTCCGCTTCCAGCTCCGGCAATCGCGCCACGTCCTCCTCGCCGATGTTGAGCAGGATGAGCTGAGGCTTTAGCGAGAGCAGACCAAAGTTCGCCAGCGCCTTCAGGTCATTGGGATCGCGCACTTCGTCGCGAAGGCTTCTGCCGTTGCCGATGAGGTCGCGGCAGCGCTCCAAGAGCGCCTTCTCACGCTCGCCCGCCTCCCGCTCGCCCGGGCGCGCCGAGCGGACGGTGATGTCGAGCTTCTCCAGTCGCCGCTCGATGATTCCGAGGTCGTTGAACGCCATCTCTTCGTCGAACGCCTTGATGTCCCGCTCCGGGTCCACGCTGCCCTTTGGATGCGGCACGTCCTCCCGCGCGAAGGCGCGCACCACGTGAAGCAGCGCGTCCGTCCTCGAAAGCGTCTCGGATGCGTCGCCGGAGGGCGCGGCGCCGCGCTCGAACAGCGGCGGCAGGTCATGCAACGTCACCTCGATTGGCGTGATCTTCTTCGCGCGCACGAGCGCGCCCAGCTTATCCAGGCGCTGGTCCGGGATCTTGACGGCGCCGATGTGCTCTGCGCCTGCGCCCGCGCTACCGTGACCGCCGGTCAGCGCGTTGAAGACGGTCGTCTTGCCCGAGGCCATGAGGCCGACGATCCCTACGTCCATCCCGCCCAGCCTACAACGGCGCTGTTATTCATGTCACAGCCAGGGTGCTGAAGAACTCCAGAGACGCCCCTTTCGAGGTTGATTTGACACCTGATTTGTATCTGGCAATAGATCAATCTCGGCCGAAATTTGATGCAGCTTCCAATCACGCTCCATTTCTTCAGCACCCAGCTAGTCGTTGACACGCGACTGTGCACTCGCTCTAATAGTCTCACCGTCCAACGGAAAGGAGGCGGCGTGGAAAACGACGCGGTAGAACCGTTCTCGCCGGAAATGATGGCGGACCCCTATCCGGCCTACCGCGCGCTTTGCGAGCGAGGGCGCGTCCAGCGCACCTCCGCCGGGCACTGGTTGGCGACGGGCTACGAAGAGGTGAGTCAGCTTCTGACCGATCAGCGCTTCGGCGAGGCGGCCGGCAGGGGCGGGCGGATCCGCCTCTCGCGCGCCAACAGAGAAGGCCCGCAGCGCCTCCTCGGGCGCGTAGACACGATGCTCTCGCAGGATCCCCCGGCGCACACGCGCCTGCGGCGACTCGTGAGCAAGGCCTTTACGCCGCGCAGCGTGCAGAAGATGCGCCCGCGCATTCAGCAGATCGTTGACGAACTACTCGAAGCGATCGATGGCCGGAGCGAGTTCGATCTCGTGTCCGAGCTGGCCTGGCCGCTGCCGGTGATCGTCATCGCGGAGATGCTCGGTATACCCCGGGAAGACCGCGAGCGGTTCAAGCGCTGGTCGGACGCGATGGTGGCCACGCTGGGAGGCGACTACAGGGCGCTGGACGAGGCGCGGCGCAGCAACGAAGAGCTGGTTGAGTATGTGAGCCGCGTGATCGCCGAGCGCCGCAGGGAGCCCCGCGACGACCTCATAAGCAGACTGGTAGCGGCGGAGGAGCGCGGCCAAACGCTGAGTGAAGACGAAATGCTCGGCACGGTCGCGCTGCTGCTCGTAGCGGGCAACGAGACCACGACCCACCTCATCTCTAACGGTATGCTGATGCTGTTCAGCAACCCGGACCAGATGGAACGGCTCAGAGCCGACCCGTCGTTGCTCCCCTCCGCCGTGGACGAACTCCTCCGTTACACCGGCCCCGTGCACACCACCCGGCGCGTAGCCAAGACGGACGTCAGGCTCGCCGGCGCTGACATCAAGCGCGGTGAGGTCGTCATCGGCCTCCTGGCCGCGGCCAACCGCGACCCGGCGAAGTACCCGAACCCCGACGAGCTCGACGTTGCGCGCAACCCGACAAACCATCTCGCTTTTGGCGACGGCATTCATTTCTGCCTGGGCGCTGCGCTCGCACGTCTGGAGGGGCAGATCGCCATTGGGACCCTCCTGCCGCGCTTCCCCAACCTCCGCCTCCTCGATGAAGATCCCGAATGGGCCGGTACCTTCGCTATCCGCGGCGTCACGCGTCTTCGCGTCGCGCCCTGAGTGTGACATCTGTCACAGAACGTCGTCTCGACAACGAGGGTATAATCATTGGCAAAGAGAGAACTGACTGACTGGTCAGTTAGTTGCGGCGCCGTTGACATTCGCCGGGGAGGTCGCTCTAATGGTCACGCTACCCACGAACACCAAGCAGGAGCCCGCCATGGTCACAGCAGAATTCAACCCGTTCGCGCCGGGCATGCTCGCCGACCCCTACGCGATGTACCGCGCGCTCCGCGAGCAAGCGCCGATCTATTGGAGCGAGATGATGGAGTCGTGGATACTGACCCGCTACGACGACATCGACGCGGTCCTCACGGACAGCCGTTTTTCCTCGGACCGCACGCGGGCTAAGACCCGCTTTGCCCAAATGATACGAGAGCAGCAAGAGCAGTACGGCCCTATGAGCAGCGCCCAGACGATGCTCACCTCGGACCCGCCTGACCACACCCGATTGCGCCGCCTCGTCAGCAAGGCTTTCACGCCACGGGCCGTCGAGAACCTGCGACCGCGCATCCAGGAGATCGTCGATTACCTGCTCGA
>CAYZLC010000140.1:0-5057 GCA_964479365.1 uncultured Dehalococcoidia bacterium | reverse complement strand
CTGGGGGAGGATCGCGCGCACCACGGGCCCCGGTGCGCCCTGAGCCCGACACGGCTCGAGTGGAGTCGGGCTCAGGGTCACGCCCTTTGCATTGTCGGTTCTGGCGGTGGTGCCCATCCGCCCCCCTCAAGGGGGGCTCCCTGAACGAACAGCAGGTGGGCCGCGGCGATCGCGAGCTGGACGCCGCGGCCGTCCTCATTGAGTGGCTCGCTGCGCCGTGCGAGAGCCGTGCCGCCGACGAGCGCGCCGTCGGGGTCGGCGTCACGTCTCTCGCAGCCGCTCCGCTCGCGGTCGGCCCTGGCGCGCGCGCATGGTGTGGGCAAGGCCGGCCGTGCCGCTCGCGCCAGGGCCTGGGTCGCGGGGAGCCTACTACGCTTGCTCGGTCTGCTCCTTGAGCCGTCCGTAGACGTCGATCAAGGGAGGCTCCACGCGCACACCGAACGCGCGAAAGACGTGGTCCGCGAGGTCTATCGTAAGGAGCGCGGCAAGCCACTCTTGATCCGGGAAAGCCGAGCCCGGCTCCGGAACGACCGAGTCGTTCTCGCCCTTCTCCTCGTCGCCGTAGCGCAGGTATCGGGAAATCGTGCCGAGGCCAGCGTGAACACTGGTCGTGGACTCGGCCCGGTACGCTCTGTTGTAGACGTCGATCGCGACTATCTTCGCGCCCTCGTGTTCGAGAAGCGGGCCGAGTTCCTCGGCGATCTTGTCGTAGCGAAGCTTGGAAAGGACCGGCTTCTGGCCCGCGGCCTCGAGCCGGTCTGCTACGATCTCCTTCCACTCGATGATCTTCGACTTCGCTTCTTCGGCGAAGTCAGGCAGCTTCGACGCCATGGTTCCGTACCAGACGGCGTAGTCGGAGCCTAACTCGACAAGCACGTCGTCGTCGTCGAGATCCTTTCCCTTCAAGAGGACCCAAAGGGATACGAGCCAAGCCTCTTGGACGGCGCGGTTCAGAATGCCGAGCACGTCCTCGCGGCCGGCTTTGCGGAGGATCAGCATCGCTTCGACGAGATTCCTGCACCGAACCAGTCCGGCGGCGGCGACTTGGCGACGAAGACGATTCCGGTTCGAGGTTAGGTATTTCAGGTGGGCGTCGATCACGCCCAGGAGATCCTGGATCGGCGTGGGGTCGCGGTGAGCAGGGGGCGAGGTCGACACCCCACGAGTATAGGCGGCCGCTCCCTGAGGGGCTGCCCGCGGAGGTGGCAGCCCGACGCGCAAAGCGGCACGGCGCACGGCGGGGAGCGAGCGGGTCAGCGTCCATCTCCGACGCGCTGGCTGAGGTCCTGGTGGACGCAGGGGCGGCGGGTCGAAGAGGACACACGCTCTTTAGTAGGGTGCAGGCCTCAGGTCCGGTGCCCACTGCGGTCCCAAGGCTTCAAGGCCTTCGATGGTAACGATCAGCCTCTCGAACTTGAGGCGCAGCGGCTTCCCAGCCATGCGCGCTTCGATCCGTAGAGTCACCTCGATCAAGGCATGCTCATCCACGTCCACACCGTCCCCGAGGCATAGCCAATTCCTCGGCTCCTTTGTCACCGTCACGGCAACGACGTCTACAAAACGCGTGGGACTACCACCCTCACTTGGCGGCACGTGGCTGACTCGCTCCTGGGTCCCACTGAAAGGGAGCTGCCTGTGGACAGGAAGCTTCACGCTCGCGGGCTCCACGGCTTCGACTGCGACGCTCACCCGTTCTTCCCTCACTCCTGACGCGTTCACGATCCCGACGGAGTAGAAGCGCGTGGCGTGATCGAGCCTGCTGCATCGCGGGTCGTCACGGTTGAAGTAGAGACGAAGCCGCGTGTCTCTCCACAGCGTCCACACGATCCATAGCATGCCTGCGACTGCGGCGACTAGCCTGATCGTCCCCGCGTGAGCCACAAGCCAAGACCACATCCGGGCCACCTCAGGAACGTAGGCGACAAGCCGCTCAACCTTCTCTACTAGAAACTCCAAGTTCGACCACTGATCGACGCCCCACCAGAGCGACGCGGCCAGGGCGACCCACCGGCTCCGTCTGCGCGGAAATTCGCGCAGCAGGGCACGGAGCCGGTCTTGCAGAGCAAGCATCCAGTCCTCCTAGAGGGCGAAGTAGTGCGCTCGGCGGCAAGGGCCTGGAGGGATCCGTTGGAAGAAGTGTAGCAGGAGAGGAGCGTACCTCCCCCGACCACGCTACGAGCTACCGTTTCTCATGCTGACCGACAAGGAAGCGTCGCCTCGGCGACGACGAGCTTGGCGCCGAGGCGGTCATCGTTTTGAGTCGCTCGCTGCACGGTGCGAGAGCCGCGCCGTCCGCGATGGCGAGGACAGCGCGGACGTCACGTCTCCCGCAGCCGCTCCACTCGCGGTCGGCCCTGGCGCGCGACAGGCTCTGGCCCAGACCGGCCGCGTCGCTCGCGCCAGGGCCTGATGGCCAGCGGTCGAGCCGAGCCGCGCGCCCGGCGAGCGGCGCCGCGCGTGCCGCTGATCGGCGAGACGATGCACGCGCGGTGACGCGAGCATCAGGCGCGCGGCCTCGCGAGCGGAGACGTGGGCGCCGCCCGTGAGCGCGAAAGCGGTCACCTGCGGCGCCCACACTGGCGCAGCGAGCGCTTAAACGAAGACGGCCGCGGCACCATCCCCGCCGTGCCGCGACCCTCCTCACAGTCCGTTCCGCCGGCGGGCCGGCCCCACCACCAAAGCCAAAGCAAAGAGCCAAGGCGTGGTGGAGCGGATAATCGGCCTTCTGTAGGAGGAGCGCTCAATGAAATCGCGTGCGCGAAGGCGCACGCCCTCCTCAGCCGCGACGACCTTGAAGCTAGCCCCCGGCGCGCCGCTTGCCCAAAACAGCACCGCCCGTGCTCCCGGTACAGGAGCACGGGCGTGACCATAGACCGAGGGCCTGCAAGCGGCGCGACGGATACAGGGCTAGCTTTATAGAAGACCGATTATCGGGCGCCGCCAGGCGCGAACTCCACCGCGCCCTTCACCAGCCAGAGCCCGCGACCCCGACCGTCGCCGGTCCGCCGGCGGCCTCAATGATGACGGTCGCTCGGCGCGACGCGTGCCGCCACTCGTGCCGAAGAGCACGCGGCGTGACGAGCGACCACCCGCTTCCGAAGTCGTGAGCCGGCGAGTTCCGATTCGGCGAGCCAATCGGCATGCGTGACCCAGAACGAAGACGGCGGCTCAGCCAGGTGCACCGCTTTGGTCGTCGGCCCAAAGGACCCGGAGTCTCGTCCTTCCTTCCGTATCCTCATAGGTCTCGAGAGCCCGGACGGTACGGTCTGCACGTTCGTGCGCGAGCTGGATCGCGAGGTCTCCATTGGCCACCATCGAGGCGACCGCATTCATCCTCACGACGTTCTCGAGCCGCTCTTCTCCTCCAATGAGAAGTGATGGCACGTAGGCGATGTGGTCGGCCACGCTAAGGTCGCCGAGGGCAGCGCGTACGGCCCGCACCATGTCGTCATAGGGTTCCGTTGCACAGCGCAGGAACTCATCCATGAGAAAGCGCTCCAAGCCCCGGCTGACGAGCTCGGCGTTCATCGTGATCCCTTCGAGGAGATACACGCTCGGTTCTTGACCCGGGCCAAGCTCATCCAAGCGGTAGGCGTACTGGTCTCCCCACGCCGACTCTGCGAAACACCAGTAGTCCCTTAGCCTCTCCTCCCAAACAAACTTCCACGTGGCGGGATCGTTCCACTTGACCATGTCAATGCTTTCGGTGCAGCCGACGCCGAATAGACGATAGTACCCGCCGTAGACCTCTATGCCATTCGAGCGAAGGAGAAGATCGGCGTGCAGCTGCGGGAGGTACACGCCGTGCTTGTCGCGGAGTGCCGACAGCCGGCCTGCATCGACAGGGGGATGTAGAGTCGTTGACGTTGTTTCATTGAGTACAGCGACGACGCTCTCGATCACGGTTTCTTTCCGTCGATGAGAATCACATCCACCGGCTTACCGAGACGGCTCCCAAGCGCGCCGCCCGCCGCTGGATTCGACGTCCCAGGCATGTCTAACCACCCGGCAGGGGGCTGAGCCTGTCCTGATATCGCCGCGTCAGGCACGTGGCCCGCCTGCCCTTGATAAGGCTGGCCGGTACGCGCAGCACGTAGACGTTCCTGACGGGCGGCAGCACTTGCCGCACGCCTCAAGGCGCCTTTGGTGGGCTGAATGACTTGAGGACCCTGCTGCTCGAGCCACTCGTTCGTTCTTCGCGCGTACTCCCTGGTGGCCGCCGCTTCCTGCGGAGTCTTGCCCGCGGTCGAGAGGTTTAGCGGGTTCTCGGGGGCCGCTGCACTGCTTGGGAGCTTGGCTTTGGGAACAAAGGGCGCCACCAGAGAACCGAAAGCGGTGAATGCCGTCGCGGCCTGTTGTCCCGCCTCCAGCACGTGCAGACCGGCATCCGTCAGAGTTGGCGCAGTGGCAGCCTTGTAGACCTCCTTGCCAACAGCATCCGACGCCTTCCCCCCGGCGCCCCATGTCAGCCCCTCGATGACGACGACAGGCGTCGTCGCCACAGCAGCAAAACCGTGGGCCGCACGCTCCGGCAGCGACAGACTCGGACTTAGTGCCGCCTTGAGGCCTGCGACCTGCTGTCGTCTCGCCGGCGCATAGGCCAGTTCAGCTTCCGTGGGTTCCCGGCCCTGCCACATTGCAGCGCCACCCGGCAGAGCCAGATTGGTGAGGCCAGCCACCGCGTTCGAGGGCATTTCCAGCGCACCTGCCGCGGCCTCAATCACGAAACCGCCGCTGGCAGCGTTGAGGGTGGAGCCAAACTGACCAGCCGTTCGATCAAGCGATGCTTGCTGGGCGTTTCGGAGCATCTGCGCCCCGATCGCCAGGTCTCGCAGACCATACGGATCCTGCAAGTCCATGCCTTGGCGGGCGACGACCTGCTGCTTCGCAGTCTCGTATGCGCCGTAGGCCGATTGCGCCACCAGCCTAACGGCCTCGTATCCCTTCTGGAGAAGACTCAAGTCCAAGGACAAGTGGCCGCTCGGATCGACGTACCTAAGCGGGTTGTCGTTGGCGTAGAAGAATCTGTGGAGGGAGGGAGGGTTATCGATGGAGCC
>CAYZLC010000139.1:0-5121 GCA_964479365.1 uncultured Dehalococcoidia bacterium | reverse complement strand
TCGGATTCCTCCATCGCCGGCAGCTATACCCGATTCTGCAAGAATGGTTCGGGATTCCGGTTCCCGAGACCGAGTGTGCCGCCCGATATGCTTGGCGTGAACTGGAGTCCTTAACGGCATCGATGAGGGACTTGCGCAAGGTCCGGCCGATCCACGAACTGGCTCGTGAGGCCTCTGAAATGAGAATTACTGCGGCTCGCGCCGAACGCGAGACAGATGAGCCGCGTGGACGTGTGGCACGACTGCAAAGGGACCTCGCGCGTGTTCTGGGGTCGATGATTCCGCCTGTTGCTCCCGCGATTCGATCCCGCGTCGCCATTTTTGACAGACAGGAACATATCTCCCTCGAGGTCGAGGAGGGGGTTTTCTTGCATCTGGAGATTTTCTGGCCACCGGGATCGAGCGCCACTCAGCTGCCAGTGTTGATCGGTGTTGCTCAGGAGGGTAATCGTCGGCTCAGACAAGGTCGTCGGGAACTCATCGCTGGGCTGCTACAAGGCGGGGCCGCGGTGTGTCTGGCGGAGCTTCGCGGGGTGGGAGATGAACGCCAGGGAGAGCTGTATCGAGGCAGAATCAGTCCAAGCGCGGAGGTCTCCTCTGCAACTCTGGCGCGTGGTGAGAGTCTCGTGAGTTCCCGCGTCCGCGATCTGAGGTCGGTCGTCGCTTACCTGTCCACACGGGAAGAGGTCGACCAGGAGCGGATGATATTATGGGGCGATTCGCTGGCGGCGATAAACACCGAGAGCGTTGAGCTCGTGGTGCCCTTTGATGCAGACCCGTCCCCTGAGCTCGGCGAGCCTCTCGGAGGGGTCGCCGCACTGCTCGGCGGACTTTTCGAGCCACATATTCGAGCTATCTACATTCATGGCGGCCTCACGAGCTATGCGTCTTTGCTCGACGAGCCCTTCTTTTATCAGCCCGCCGACTCAATCATTCCAGGATTGCTGTCTGTGGCGGACCTATGCGATCTCGTCGCGGCGCTGGCTCCGCGGCCACTGCTCATGGAGGCGCTCGTGGACGGCTGCAACCGTCGAGCCTCTAGGGTGCAAGTCGAAAAGATCTTCCGCGTAGCGAGAACGGCGTACGAGATGGCTGGGGAACCCGAACGGCTCCGTATCAACGTCGAGCCCGATGCAGTCAGCTGCACCGCCGCGTGGCTGCTCCAAGCTTTATATCAATAACGAGGTTCACACCGTCGGCGTGGGACCCTTACCTTTCTAGAGTGGCTATTGCGTGGAGTCGCCTTTCCTGAAACATAACGCAGCCCATCAATCAATGTGCCGCCTTCTTATTTCCTCGCTCCTCCTTCTCCTCTGGCCGTTCGTGTGCCCGGTCATTGCCGGCAACTTCACGGGCAAAGTCGTCGGTGTCCTCGATGGCGACACCCTCGAAGTGTTCCACAACCAACACCCTGAACGCATCCGCCTCAGCGGCATCGACTACCCTGAGAAGGGGCAGGCGTACGGCAAGAAAGCGAAGCAATCCGCCTCTGACCTCGCCTTGGGAAGGAAGTCACCCTCCAGACCTACGGCAAGGACAAGTACGGGCGCACCATTGCTGATGTGTTGTTGACGGATGGAACGAATCTCAATCAGGAACTCGTCAAGCAAGGCTGGTGCTGGTGGTATCGGCGATATGCGCCGGGAGATACGGTGCTGGAAAGGTTAGAGAGGGACGCCCGAGAGGGGCGAATAGGGTTGTGGGCAGATCCGCAGCCTGTGCCGCCTGGAAGGTGGCGGAAGAGGAGACGACAATAGGCTCCAGACCTCTCAGAATTCGTGCCGTTGGAAGCTGAGCTTGAACGAAACTGCGCTGCCACAGGCTATTCATGGAGAAGGCACGCAAAGCCTATAGTTAACATGGATAGTGTCCATCCATAGGTTCTCTGATGTCCTGCTGAAGAGGGCCATGATCAGAGTCGCAACTAAAGTGAGGATCCAATGAAAAGCTTTCAGGAAGAATGTGCGGCCATGGAGTCGCTGCAAACCTTTGATCCAGCGGCATTCGAAGGAGACGAAAACATTCCGCAGAGGCTATGCAACTTAGCGCTATCACTGGGGCGTTACGGGGAAACGAAACGAAGGTTCTGTGGGGCTTCCGGTGGTTGGATATCGGTCGGACGAGGACCATACTGTGGAAGAGGTTTCCCAAACTCGTAGGCTCCAAGGTCTGGAGCAGAACCCTGGTAGTCTTCGCTGATGTTGGGGAGAACGGCGCCGATATCGATGGCATTGCATCCCGATCGAAGCGCCATCGCCTGAGCAGGAACTGATGCCGGAGGCGGACTTGGTACGTTGAACGTTTCGAAGCAGGTCGCCTTGGTGATGCGGACCCCATGTCCCTCAAGCCCGGATGCGGCAACAAAACCCGGAAGATTTACGTGGGACTGCCCTCCGTAAGTGAATGGCACCGATGAGTTTCCCCAGTCGAAACCATCATAATCGAGGTCAGTCCGCCAGGTTTTGACCGCGCCTTGAAAATTCCAGAGCGTGCCGCCTGTCACCGACACCCACAGATTATTGCGCGAGATTCCCGCGAGCAGGTCTTGTGCGTCCGTTGAATCTCCAAGCACATTCCCCCAACTCACCAGGGTGTTATGAGCAATAAGAAACCGATCGGTTTCGCGAAACTTAAACGGCATCTGTTCGCTGCCCACGATCTGATTCCGAATGAGATACCACGGCGCGCCGCTCATATCTTGGAAGCTGATTCCGTTATGCACGGCATTGTGAATGCGATTGCCCCATACACGGACGTTGGCGTATCCATAGTCCGGCTCAATCCCGTCATCCGACGTGTCAAAAATATCATTCCCGTAGATGTCGACGTTCGTATGAGGATATGAAATGCCGTCGGCGGATCTGGAAATCCGGTTGTATGCGACCACATGCCCACTTGTTTTCCACAGCTCGATTCCTTCGCCGGAGAGGCCTCCATCCGCGGGAACATTGTCGCCGACGATGACATTGTCGGTGATGTACCAATTCTGCCCTCCGCCATCGAGATAGATGCTGTAGTGATTGTTGGTAAAGGTGGAGCGAGTGACCACGACATCGACCGGCGCATTGGAGGTCGTCAATCCGTTTGCCTGGTTACTGACCGTGATCCCTTCCAACCAGATATGGCTTGCGTTCACGAGAATGCCGTTGATCGAAGCGTCGCCGTCCCCGGCGGCTTTCCATGCGATGTAGTTGCCGGCCGCACCGGATTTGTTGAAGGTAATTCGGCCTCCATAGTTTCCTGTGTGTAAAAGAAAAATATCTCCAGGTTGTGCCACGACTTGTGCCGCAGCGATGCCCTTGTAAGGATTTCCCGCCGTGCCGTTTCCAGAACCGGTCCCTGGCGCGACATGCAGGGTTCGGCCATTGGCGGGCAACGTCGGGATTGTCCTGGTGGGCACGAGGAGAGTCTGGCTTCCTGTGCCGCCGTCAGGGTCTACGATGTCGACCTTGACTTCATACGTGGTCGCTGGATTCAAAAACAGGAGACTTCCGGCAAACATGTTGAAGAATTCCCCGTCGGGGTTTGTGTAGTCTACTCGAAAGAGAGGGAAACCCGGCTTCCAGGTGCCCGTTCCTTGTACCCGGTATTGAATGGTTCCGACGGCATCGTGGTCCGTATCACCGGCAATATCCCATTCCACTCCTATCGAATGGATGGTCGAGTAGCTGCGCAGTTGCCCGGCAGCGAGGCTGTCGGCGCTGGACTCGGAAGGAAGTAAGCACACGAACGCCCATACTAGAAAGAGGAAAAGGGCCGTAGGCATGACACGAAGGTTGATGGCTCGAAACGGAGCTGGGGAGTTCCAGAGAGTCATACGAGAAAGTGTATCGTCAGACATGAAAAATGGGAAGAGGGTTCGACAAATGCGCTGTGGTTCAATTCTATGCAATATCATGCATACAGCATCATGATGGTACCGAATTGCTGGTTCACAGGGGAAAGCCCCCCCCCCCTTTGCTCTATAACCTGATTCTTGATATCGGAACCAGATTTCACGAGGTAGACCAGCAAGGATGATGCCGAACCTAGCTTTCACCAGTCCAGCGGGAAATCAGCCACTTAATGGCAAAAGGGGTGGTGGTTGCTTGATACTGGAAACAGAGAGGGGGAGGCCGAGCCATACACTTGTGCTCACTCGAATCTTTTTCAGCTCCATAAGAAAGAAATGCCATCTCCAAATCCTGCGCGAGATGGCAATCAGCTTGACTGTCGGGGAAACGGGCTCTTGGTGCTGTGAGAGAAAGAGTGTGCGGCGTCAGGAGAGCAGTACTGGCGCAGATATCAGTGTCGTCGGGCTGGAGTGACCTTCCCCCCCTTTGTTACACCACGGCCAACGAAGGTGACTCCTGTGCTTGACCCTTCCCTGAAAACTAGACCATGCCGTACTGGAAATTCGGTGTCTCCTGCAGCCCGGTTTGGGCTGCCTGTTCGGCAAACTCTCGGGGTGTTACGTTCCCGAGCGAGCCATGCGGCCGGTGCTCATTGTAATCGATTCGCCACGCTTCAATCTTCTGTCTGGCATCGTGGAGCGAGACAAAGACATTCGCGTTCAAACACTCATCTCAAAACCGTCCGTTGAAACTCTCAATCACCGCATTCTCCACGGGTGTGCCGGGCCGGATGAAGTCCAACTTGACGCCATGGTCGTATGCCCAGGCGTCGAGTGCCTTCGAGGCGAATTCACTCCCGTTGTCCACGGTGATCATCTTTGGATACCCACTCCACTTAGCCACCCGTTCCAGAGCCGCAACCACCTTCATGCCGGTCAGCGTGATATCGGGCTCGATTATTCGACTGTACCGACTATAGTTATCCACGACCGTAAGGGCTCTGAACCGACGTCCGTCGAGCAACGTGTCTGCCACAAAGTCCATACTCCACCGCTCATTTAGCTGCCTCGGCTGTGGCGGCACCACCCGGAGATGACTGGCCCGTTTTCGACGGCGCGTGAGCCGCACCATGAGCCCTTCTTCCCGATAGATGCGATGCACACGCTTTCGGTTACAACCCAACCCTCCCGTCGCAGCATGACGTGCAGGCGGAGATAGCCAAATCGCGGGCGAGCTTGGGCCAGCTCCCGCAGCCGCATGCGAATCGCAGTATCGTCCCGCCCATGAT
>CAYZLC010000138.1:2953-5147 GCA_964479365.1 uncultured Dehalococcoidia bacterium | reverse complement strand
CCGGACTGGTGGATGCGGGCCGTGTCTTTGATCGCCTGGAAGATGCCCTCGATGCTGTCCTCGACCGGCAGGACGAAGCAGGCGGACAGCTGCTGCAGTTCCCGGCCAGCGTTCATGAGAGTCGGCGAGTTCGGCAGGAAGTCGAGTCCCGTCATCATTTCGAGGAAGCGGGCTTCCCAACGACCGGCCTCTGCCACGTCTTGAGGCTTGTAGATGAGCTCCGCCTGGGCGATATTGTGAGCGACGCGTTGGAACAACTCATCCGGAGTCTCCAACGCGCTGCCGCTCTCGCCACGCTCGAGATAGCGACGTTCGAGCACGAGCCGCGCGTTGTCCGAAAGCTGTAGTGTGCCGGGGCCGCCTTCACGTGTAGTCATGAGAATTAAATTGTAGCATTTGAATTTTGTCGATAAGTGGGGTAAATGTCACTCTTTACTATTGACAAAATGCGTAGTCGGTTTAATATTTGAGTTAGCCAGCCGCAAAGGAGGCGATAATCATGGCTGTCTCCACCGCTGTTCGTGCGAAAGCAAAGGCCGAAGCCGCGCCTGTGGCTAGTCTGAAGGCGTTTGCGGTTCGCTTCCGGCAGAAGAGACCGGACGTGAACCTTTACGTCACGGCTCTCCCCCTGAAATTTCTCATGGGCCGCTTTCAAGCCGACACTTATCGCGCCGACAACCGGCGCGGTTACCAGCGTCCTGTGACGCCGTCGCGCCTGCGGCAGATCTCCGCTTACATGCGGGACGAGGAGGGGATGCTGCCCACCTCGATCGTGCTCTGCTTACGCCGGCCGTACGTGGCCGAATTCGAGACGGCGGTGGGCTCCAACGGCGGAGGCGAGACCGGCCTCCTGCGGATCGGCGCTGAGACGCCCCTCTGGATCGTGGATGGTCAGCACCGCCTCTACGGTCTTCAGCGGGCGCTTACGCACGACAAAGCAGAGTGGCTGGCGGAATACCCCCTTCCGGTCGTCATCGTTGAGGGCATCGATGCTTACGAAGAGATGCGCTACTTTCACGTTATCAACACCAGGCACCGGGGCGTGCCGACGGATGTCGTGGACCGTCACCTGCTGTCCATGCGCGAAGAGGAGGGCGCGGCGCTGCTGGAGCGCCAGGGCGAGCGCGACTACCAGCGCGCGAGGGCGACTCTGCTGACGGACCTGCTCAACACCAGCCCCGACAGCCCCTGGCGTGGCATGATCCGCATGCCCGGCGAGCCGCTGAGGCCGGAGCACATGATGAAGCAGCACAGCATGGTCTCCTCGCTCGACCCGGTGGTCAACGACGGACTCGTCAAGCGCTTGAGCGACGACGAAGCGGGAAAGTTGCTGCTGAACTACTGGCAGGCGGCGAACGCGCGCTGGCAGAGCGCGTTCGAGGAGCCGAAGGAGTATGTCCTCCAGAAGACGCTGGGCGCCGGCGCCCTGCATCAGATATTCCCTGAAGTAATCGAGCTATGCCGCACCGCCGACGACTTCTCGCAGACCAAGATTTTCGATGTGCTCTCGGACGTCGGCCGCAGCGCCGGATTCTGGCATATCACGCGCGGCCACTTCATGGTGCGGCACACGGGCGCCCGCTACGTCCGGGCGCTGGCGCAATACCTGCGTGAGCGGCTGCCGCATCCAGTTCTACGGAGGCTTTAGTGGATACTATCTCGAAGGAGAAAGGAGCGCGTGTCCTGCGGTTGGAGTGCTTGCCGGCCGGGGACTGCTACGTCTGCGGCCGGGGGATGGTGCCCAGTTCGGGCGGGAAGTGGCTATGCAAAGCCTGTGGCTTCCTGCTGACTTGCTGCGACCCCTAAGACGGTGAGCGTCGCGGCTACGACTTCTAGGGGCTGGCTGGTTTTGCGTCGGCCTGTTGAGCGATGCCGCTGAACTGCTTGTAGGCCATCGTCACGGATTCGGCCGTAAGCTCCGCCGGGTGCCCCTCCATCTCGGCGTTGTCTACCACGATCGACACGAGGTCTCTGGCGAGCGAACCGCTCAGCCCATTTTCGGCGGCCTTATCTACCGCGGCCACAATGGCCTTGAGGTGCTCCTCGCGGTAGCTGGCGCCATATTCGGCGCTGACCTTGCGCAGTATCTCGGTGAACTGCTCCGGGTTCGTCGGCGGAATGTACGCCTTGTAGGGGATTCGTCGCAAGAAGGCCGCGTCCGCCAGGTCAGCCGGGTTCAGGTTCGTGGACAACA
>CAYZLC010000138.1:594-2943 GCA_964479365.1 uncultured Dehalococcoidia bacterium | reverse complement strand
CGGGTGTGATCGCGCAGCAGGGTGATGTGAAACGGCACGTCGATGCTCTCGCCGGTGCGCAGCAACAGGTTATCGCGGCCGCGCTCCATCGCCATAATCCAGCGGTTGAGTAGTTCCGTGGGGCTGACCTTCTGGCGCCCGAAGTCATCCACGACCAGGAAACCCCCCTGCGCCTTCAGGTGCTTTGGCGCCTGGTAGAAGTGCGTCAGCGGATCGTATCCAAGCTCCAGCGACTCGGCCGTTAGCTCTCCGCCGACGATGAGCCCGGGGCGCTTGATCTTGACCCAGCGGCGGTCCACCATGTCGTCTCGAGCGGCGGTCCGTTTGAATCCCTGGCCCACATCTTCGCGCACTGTGTCATCATCCCTGATCCGCTCGTGGTTCAGCGGGTCGTAGATGCGGATGATCTGGCCGTAGGCGTAGATGGAGTACGGCACCAGCACTTCGCCTCCCAGACGGCGGATGAACTCTGTGATCACGTGCGTCTTACCGTTGCCGGAGGGTCCGAACACCATCGTTGAGCGGCCTGAGTGAAACGCCCGCTCCAGGAACGTCGCCGCCGTGGGGTCCATGATCAGTGACGAGAGCGCTTCGCGGATAGCTTCAGTGGTCGGACGCCGGCTCATGCCGAGGCTCGTGATCACCTTCTCGTACTGTCCCACCGTTACGGGCGCGGCGCCGGCGTAGCGGCACCTCTCCAGCGCCTCTTCGGCCCTCACGTTTCCCTTCTCGGTCAGGCGGAACCGGTACGTGCTGGACAGGTCGTACGTGGATCCTCCGATGATTTCGCACAGCCTCTCGCTCTTGAGCGCGTCCAGCAGCTCGACGACGTGCCTCGTTGGCAGGCCGACGACCCGCGCTACGTGCTCCGCTGTCGGGGTCTCGGCGTAGTGAATAACCTTGAGGACGAGCTCAACGAGGAACGACGGCGACAGCCCGATGTCTTGCACCGTCTCCGGGGCCTTAGGAAGAGCCACGGAAGTGCCATTTTGCGATGGGACTTCCGAATCCGCGTACTCTGCCTCGGCTGACCCTGCCGCCTTCCGGGGCAGCGGAGGCCATATCGCCTTCTGTTCGGTGTGTGCCGGCGGGCTGTCTGACTGGCCGTCTTCCATCAAGTTCACCTTTCGTATACGTTCGTAGTTACGGACGCGCGGGCGTTCATGCACGTTACAGTCAAGCCCGGGGCTGAAAGAAACTGGGGCGCCCGAAGGCGCCCCAGCAGGGAGACATCTAGTTCGCTTTAGCCGCAGCCGCTGGTCGTGCCGCAGTTGTCGCAGCGGTAGCAGGCGCCGCAGCGCGTCATGATCCAGCCGCAGTTGCTGCACGGCGGCGCGTCCGTCTGCGTCCCGTTGATCATGCCGTTGGAAGTGCCCCTGGCCGGCGCGTCTCCGTACTCCGCTGCCATCATCTTCGCCTTCACCGCCGGCGAGAGGACGCCGAACTCCTCTTTTTCGTCCTCGCTCAGGAACTGTGATGCCATCCAGCGAAAGATGTAATCCACGATCGACTGCGCGACGGGTATCTCGCTGTTCTCTGTGCGGCCGGAGGGCTCGAAGCGCATGTGCGAGAACTTATTCACCAGGTCGCGCAACGGCACGCCGTACTGGAGCGCCAGCGAGATCGAGGTGGCGAAGGCGTCCATCATGCCGGAAAGCGTGCTGCCCTCCTTGGCCATGGTCAGCCAGATCTCACCGGGCTTGCCGTCTTCATAGAGGCCTGCGGTCAAATACCCCTCATGCCCCTCGATCGAGAACTTGTGCGTGACGGAACCCCGTGTCGCCGGTAGGCGCCGGCGGACCGGGTAGGCCCCGCCCCCTTCTTCCTCCTTCCCCCTTCCGTCTTCCTTCGACGTGCTCAGCACCTGCGCTCTCTTCGAGCCGTCGCGGTAGATGGCCAGCGCCTTCAGCCCGTGCCGCCAGCCCTCGATATATGCCTGCTCAATCTCCTCGACAGTCGATTCCTCCGGCAGGTTGACGGTCTTCGAGATGGCGCCGGAGATGAACGGCTGCGCCGCGCCCATCATCTTCACGTGGCCAAGCCAGTGAATCGTGCGCTCCCCGTTCTGGGGCCTGAACGCGCAATCGAACACCGGCAAGTGCTCGTCTGAGAGGTGTGGCGCGCCCTCGATGGTGCCTGTCTCGTCGATGTGCGCAACAATGTCCGCCGTCTGGTCCTCGTCGTATCCGAGGCGGCCCAGCGCGCGGGGTACGGTATTGTTGACGATCTTCATCAGCCCGCCGCCTACCAGCGTCTTGTACTTCACGATGGCGATGTCCGGCTCAATCCCGGTGGTATCGCAGTCCATCATGAAGCTGATCGTTCCCGTCGGCGCGATGACCGTCGCCT
>CAYZLC010000138.1:0-584 GCA_964479365.1 uncultured Dehalococcoidia bacterium | reverse complement strand
ACCATGCTCGCGGCCGAGGGTGAGCGCGTTGTCCCAGCACTCGCGCGCAGCGTCCCGCAGGGGCGCAAGGCCTTGCGCCCCTGCATCTGCAATCTCCTCCACCGCCGCCCGGTGCTTCTCGATCACCCGCAGCATCGGATCGGCGTTGCGCTCGTAGCCGGCGAACGGCCCCATGCGCGCGGCCACGGCCGCCGAAGTCGCGTAGGCGCGGCCGGTCATGATCGCCGTGAGCGCTCCGCACCAGGCGCGCGCCTCGGCGGAGTCGTAAGGGATGCCCAGGCACATCAGCAGGGCGCCGAGGTTAGCGTAGCCGAGGCCGAGCTGGCGGTAGTCGATGGCGTTCTGGCGGATCCTCTCCGTGGGATAGGAGGAGTTCGAGACGATGATCTCCTGCGCCATGATCGAGACGGCGATCGTGCGCTTGTAGGCCTCGACGTCGAACAGCGGGGCGTCGGGCGGGCAGGTCTCAGACCCGCCCCTACCAGGGTCGTCTTCGCTCAAGAACTTGAGCAGGTTAATCGACGCCAGATTGCAGGCGCTGTCGTCCAGGTGCATGTACTCGGAGCAGGGGTTGGAGGCGTTGA
>CAYZLC010000137.1:3306-5187 GCA_964479365.1 uncultured Dehalococcoidia bacterium | reverse complement strand
TCAGCCGCCGCAGCGAGAGTACCCGCACACCGGGCACGAGGCGCAGCCCTCGCCGTGGACCAGCGGCCCCCCGCAATCGGGGCAGCGCGCTGCTCGGAAGAGCTGGAGGCGAAGTTGAGTGGCGGTTCTTGTTGCGGTCGTCATAAGAGCACCTCATCGGATAGAAGAACGTGTGTGCTAATAGTAATAGCACAGGCGTTCTGATGTCAAGCTCGGGATGACACTGGCGGGGGCAATCGTCACGGTGGTGTGCTAGCATACGGGCCGTCATCGGGACGAGAACATGCGAATCGTCGTCGCGCCACAGGAATACAAGGGGACGCTGACCGCTCGGGAGGCGGCGGAGGCGATGGCGGAGGGCGCCAAACGCGCCGCGCGGGACGCAACGATCGAGGCAGCGCCACTCTCGGACGGCGGCCCTGGGCTCGTCGAGGCGATGCTCACAGCGGCGCGCGGGCGGCGGAAGCGCGCGCTGGTCGAGGACCCACTGGCCAGAACGATCGTAGCGCACTGGGCGCTGCTAGAAGACCGTGTCGCCGTCATCGAATCCGCGGCGGCGACTGGACTCACGCTGTTGCGCGAAGATGAGCGTGATCCGCGTACCACGACGAGCTACGGGGTCGGGCAACTCATGCTCGCGGCGCTCGATGCCGGCTGCGGCCAGATGATCGTTGGCCTCGGCGGCAGTGCGACGAACGACGGCGGTACCGGAATGGCCGCTGCTCTCGGAGTGAGGTTTCTGGACGTCGCCGGCGGAACGCTACCGCCCGGGGGCGCTGCGCTGGCGCAGTTGGATCGCATCGACGCCTCGGGTCTTGACCCGAGGCTAGAGCGCGCTCGCATCGTGGCGGCAATGGACGTGACGAACCCGCTCTGCGGGCCGGAGGGGGCTTCCATCGTCTACGGCTTGCAGAAGGGGGCATCGCCGGAGGTCGCGGGCGAGCTCGACGCGGCGCTCAGGCGCTACTCGGACATCATCGAGCGTGATATGGGCGTGTCCGTCCTTATGAGACCCGGAGCGGGCGCCGCCGGTGGCCTCGGCGCGGGTCTCATCGCTTTCGCCCGCGCGTCGGTCGAACCCGGTTTCGACGTGGTAGCAAGAGCAATCGGCTTGAGTGAACGGCTGCGGGGCGCCGACCTGCTCCTAACGGGCGAAGGACGCCTCGATGGGCAGACCGGCTACGGGAAAACGGTCGCCGGAGTGGCGCGGATGGCCGCCGAGTATGGGGTGCCGGTCCTGGTGATACCGGGCAGACTTGCAGCGGGCTGGGAGGCGATACTCGACTACGCCGACGGGGTCGAGCCCGTCGTGGGCGGCGCGGCGACCGAAGAAGAGGCTGCGGCGCGCCCGGCGGAGATGCTGTCGCTCGCTGTCGAGCGGGCCGTGTGCGGATGGTTTCGTATGCGAGAAGCAGGCAAATGATGGGGACGATGACTGGGCCTCAATGCCTTCCAAGCGGCGCGATCCTCTGTATAATGGAGGCGTCATGCGTCAACTTGGACCTTCGTCTCGCACGCGGGGCATCTCCTCGCCTGTGGCCCGCGCCTGCGCCTGTATCGCGGCCCCGGTCCTTCCCGGAAGGACATCGGGGCCAGCTTCGGCAGGCATGATCAGCAGCCAGAACGGAGACACGGTCCATGGGCTTCTTAGACAGCGTTAGACGGGACATCAAAGCAGCGCGGGAGCGCGACCCCGCCGCGACCAGCGATCTCGAAGTAGTCCTCACCTACCCCGGCTTCCACGCCCGCCAGATCCACCGGCTCGCCCACTCGTTGCACAACCGCGGCCTGCGCGTGTCTGCCCGGCTGGTCTCGCATTTCGGGCGGGCGGTGACGGGAATCGAGATTCACCCCGGCGCGCGCATCGGCGAGAAGTTCTTC
>CAYZLC010000137.1:0-3296 GCA_964479365.1 uncultured Dehalococcoidia bacterium | reverse complement strand
TTTATCGACCACGGGATGGGCGTCGTGATCGGCGAGACGGCGATTATCGAAGAAAACGTCCATCTCTTCCAGGGCGTGACGCTGGGCGGGACGAGCACCCGCCGCGCCAAGCGGCATCCCACGCTTGGCCGCAACGTCGTCGTGGGTGCGGGAGCGAAAGTGATCGGTGACGTGACGGTCGGTGAGAACGCCAAGATCGGCGCCGGCTCGGTCGTCGTGACCAACGTGCCCCCGAACGCCACCGTTGTCGGCGTTCCCGGACACGTGGTCGCCTTCGCTGACCCGGGCGACGACACCGTCCTGCGCCTGCCCGATCCCGAATGGGACATCATAAAGAGCCTCGAAACTCGCATCGCAGAGCTGGAGTCACGCATCGCCGAACTGGAGAAGAAGCCGAAGCGCGAACGCGCCCCGGCCGCCGTCGAAGGCGAGGGCTCGTGAAACTCCACCACACGATAATCCGCCAGCGCCGTGTCATTCTGAGCGGCGACCACGGCGTTGTCCGCCGAGACGCATCTCCGCGAAGGCCTGCCCGCCGCCGAGGGAATCTGGGTGGGGCCGGGTGGTGGGTCAGGTCGCTCGCCAACGGGATCGTGTGGCGGGTGGAGCATCGCCCATGAAGCTCTACAACACGATGACCCGCCGCGCCGAGGAGTTCACTCCCTCCGGCGACGAGATCAAGGTCTACGTGTGCGGCATCACTCCCTACGACCACGCGCACCTGGGCCACGCCATGAGCTACATCATCTTCGATGTCTTGCGCCGGTACCTGGAGTTCCGCGGCTACAACGTCAAGCACGTCCAGAACTACACCGACATCGACGACCGCATCATCACGCGCGCGAACTCGCTCGGACTGCCGTTCGACCAGCTGGCGGCGACGTACATAGACGAGTTCGACCAGGAGATGCGGGACCTGAACATCACGCCGGCCCACATCTTTCCGCGCGCCACCCAAGAGATCCCGACGATCGTCGAAATGACCGAGCGGCTGATCGAGCGCGGGCACGCCTACCAGGCGAACGGCGACGTTTACTTCCGCGTCCGCAGCAAGGCTGACTACGGCAAGCTTTCAGGTCGCGACGTAGATGCGCTGATGGCCGGTGCCAGGGTGGAGCCGGGCGAGCTGAAGGAAGACCCTGCGGACTTTGCGCTCTGGAAGGGGGCAAAGGAAGGCGAACCGGCATGGGAGAGCCCATGGGGGCCCGGGCGGCCGGGCTGGCACATCGAGTGCTCCGCAATGTCCTATCGCTACCTGGGGACGACGCTAGACATCCACGGCGGCGGCCAGGACCTTATCTTCCCGCACCACGAAAACGAGATCGCCCAGAGCGAGGCCTACAGCGGCAAGAAGCCGTTCGTGCGCTACTGGCTCCACAACGGCTGGCTCACCTTCGGCGAAGAGAAGATGAGCAAGAGCCTGGGCAACATCATCACAATCCGCGAGGGTCTCGAGAAGTACGGCACCGATGGCTTGCGGATATTCGTCCTGACCTCGCACTACCGCGCGCCGCTTACGTACTCGGAAGAAGCGCTCGAGTCGGGGAAGCGGGCCGCCGAGCGCCTGCGCCTCGCGGCCACCATCGCCGGCGGTGAGGGCCCTCCCTCCGACATCGCCGTCGAGACCTACCGCGAGCGCTTCATCGAGGCGATGGACGACGACCTGAACACCTCGGCGGCGCTGGCAGCGCTCTTCGACCTCGCCCGCGACATAAACCGCGCCCGAGACGAAGGACGCGGAATCGCGGAGGCGCAAGATTCGCTGGGTCAGTTGGCGGGAGTAGTCGGACTAACGCTGCGGGAACCGGAGGCGGCGATGGGCGCCGCGCCGTTTATCGACCTGCTCGTGCAGTTACGGAACGAGCTGCGCGAAGCCAAGCAGTTCGAGCTTGCGGACCGTGTGCGCGCAGGCCTGACCGAGCTCGGGATCACACTAGAGGACGGCGCGGGAGGGACGCGCTGGCGAAAGGGGTAGCACAGGCCACCGTCGCTCGTAGCCCAGCACCCTCAGGTGCGCCAGTCGTGACTACAGTGCGAACGGTAGATTAGCCCGCGCGAGGTTCCACGCCGCGCCCGGCCGCCGCAGCGTGACCCACGCCAGCAACCCCAGCGCCGGTAGCGAGCGCGCCAGCCGCAGCAGCACCCGCGAGGGGTAATCGATGTCGCCGTGGCGGGCGGCGAGCTGCTGGAGGCCGTCGCTCCGAAGCGCCCCGACAACACGCTCGACCTCGCCGTCGCTCAGCGCGAGGCCGAAGCGGCGGATGCGCAGGCTGCGCAGAAGCTCGCGGCCGATCTCGCGCTTCCAGCCGCGCTCGTACGGCGCGAGTCCCACAGCGCTCACGTCGTCGCGCTCGAAGGCGCGCAGGGCCGCCGCGGAGGCGTGGCGGGCGGCGACAAGGCCGGTGTAGATGCCGCCGCCGGAGAACGGTTTCACCTGACCGGCGGCATCGCCCACGAGAAGCACGTTGTCGCCGTAGGACTTCGGTGCGAAGTCGAGCGGGATCGTGCCGCCGTAGAGGCGGCAGGCCTCGATGCCGTTGAACAGCCCGGGGAACGTCTCCGTCATCCGTCGGTAGCAGACGATAGGCTTGGAACCGTTCTGCGAGCCGATGCCGGCCCGCACACCGCCGTCGCCGGTTGGGATGATCCAGCCGAACCAGCCCGGCGCCAGGCGGCTGCCGACAAAGACATGGACGAAGGCCTCTTGCGGCGTCTTGAGCTTGCCCTCGATGCCGAGACAATAGACTTTCTCGTTCGGCCCCGCCATCCCCAGGCTGCGGGCGACCCGCGAGTGCGCGCCGTCCGCGCCGACGACGACGCGCGCCGTGAAGGACGCGTCCCGCCCGTCCGTCTGAGTGTGCAGGCGCACGTGCCGATTCTCGTGTTCGACGCTCGTCATCCGCCCGCGAACGAGCTGCGCGCCCGCCGCCTGCGCTTGCTCCGAGAGCGTCTCGTCCCAGCGTACGCGGTCGATGGCGACGGCGCGGGTCGCGCCGCCGCCGAGGGCGGCCTCGCCACCGTTTTCCGTATGTATGAAGGCGCCGGTGATGCGGTGAATGATCGCGTCCTCGGAGATCTCCGCCTCGCGCAGCGTGCGTGGGCTGATCAGCCCGGAGCAGTGAGAGGGCACGCCGACGCGCCGGTGCTCCTCGAGGAGCCGCACTCGGAGCCCCTCACGCGCCAGATTCCGCGCCGTCCGCGAGCCCGCCGGCCCCGCGCCGACGACGGCGACATCGCAGTCGAGCGTCACAGGCGAGGTGCGGCCTCGGTGATGTGCATGCTTAAGGAGATTATAG
>CAYZLC010000136.1:0-5196 GCA_964479365.1 uncultured Dehalococcoidia bacterium | reverse complement strand
ATCGTCAACGTCTGGTCCACAACCAAGGGCATCGTGGCAACGTGCGCGCACCGGCTGGTCGACCAGGGACTGCTCGACCTCGAAGCCCCGGTGGCGAAGTACTGGCCGGAGTTCGCGCAGGCGGGGAAGAAGTCGATTCCTCTTCGCTATCTCCTCAGCCATCAGGCAGGGCTGCCCGCCATCCGTGAGCCGCTGCCGCCGGGCTCGGCGTTCAACTGGGACGTTATGACGGAGGCGCTGGCGAAAGAGGAGCCGTGGTGGGAGCCGGGCACGAAGCACGGGTACCACGCCTTCACGTGGGGCTGGCTCGTCGGCGAGGTCATCAAGCGAATCACCGGAAAGAGCGTCGGGGCTACTTCCGAAGGGAGATTGCTGAGCCTCTGGGGCTCGACTTCCACATCGGCCTCGGGGCCGGACACGATGCCCGAACGGCAGAGATCATCCCTTCCGACCCGCCTCAGCCCGACGAGACGAACTTCGTGATGGAGATGCTGCGCGACCCGCAGTCGATGTCCTTCAAGGTCCTTACCAATCGGCCGGACTTCTCCACCCCGGGCGTCGTCAACAGCCGGGACTGGCGGGCGGCGGAGATCCCGGCGGCGAATGGTCACAGCAACGCGCGCGCCGTTGCGCGCCTGTACGGCGCGCTGGCGCGAGGCGGCGAGCTTGACGGCGTCCGAGTGTTAAGCCCCGGTGCGATAGAGAGCGCGACAGTGGAACAGGCCCACGGGCGCGACGAAGTGATGGGGCTAGGACTTGAGGACGGCGCTCGGGTTCGTCCTCACCAGCCCGGACGCGACACTCGGCCCCAACCCGTGGTTTTTCGGCCACAGCGGGGCCGGCGGCTCGCTCGGCTTCGCGGACCCGGACGCCAGAATCGGGTTCGGCTACACGATGAACCGCATGCTTCAAGGCGATACACTCACGGACCCGCGCTGGGCGTCGCTGATCGATGCCGCGTACGCTTCGCTCTAGGTAAAGCGCGAGCTCCTCTCGCCAAGCATGTTGACGGGATGCTTGGTACAGGGTAACATAACCAAGCGATGGCAGCTGACACCAAGCGGACAGAATCGGCCCACCTCACCGTCTCATCCAAGCGCCAGATCACCATTCCCGCGGCGATGGCGAGAGAGCTTGGGATCGAGGGCGGTGGGAAGCTTGTTGCGCGCCTTGAAGACGGCACGATCGTCCTTACGCCGAGGCCAAAGAGCTGGCTGGAGTACATTACGGGGCCTCCACACGGGGTCTACGGCCGCACCAAGGAGGAAGTGGACGCCTACATGAAAGACGTGAGAAAGGGTTGGGACAGACGTGCCAGAATCGCCGAAGGGTCCTCACACATCGAAGAGCGCGATTCTGAATAAGGTCGCGGATGCCGCCAGTCTGGCTTTTGACACCAACTCGCTGATCTATCTGCTTGAGCAAGTTTCCCCATACCACGTTTGGCTTGAAGAATTATTTAGATCGATTCAATCGGGAGATCAAGTCGCCGTGGTCTCGGTGATTTGCGAGGCTGAGATGCGAGTGCAGCCATTGCAAATGCGTAATCGAGGCATGATTTCCAAGATGGAGCTGGCTCTAGCCCATCCGAGCGTCCGTGTCGTTCCTGTTGATCGGCAGATAGCTCGCAAAGGTGCGGAGGCCCGTGCAGAACTTGACCTTGAACTGCCGGACGCACTGATCATCGCCACTGCCGTCGTCTCTGGCTGCGACGCTCTCATCGGCAACGACGGGACGTGCGCCCGCCGCGTTACCGAGATACCATACATCTACCTCGACGAAGTGGTAGGAAGGAGCCCCGCGTGATCGTTACGACCACTCACGAACTGCAGGGCAGGAACATCCAGGATTACCTCGGAATCGTCGTCGGCGAGACGATCCTCGCCACGAGCATCTTCGGCGATATCGGCTACGGTCTGCGCAACCTAGTCGGCGGATGCTCCGGCACCTACGAGAAGAAGATGACGGAGGCGCGAAAGACCGCCATTTCGTGAGATGCCGGAGAAGGCACATGCCCTCGGTGCCGACACGGTCGTCGGCGTGGACATCGACTATGAGACGGTCGGGAACGGAATGATGATGGTATCTGCGTCCGGCACAGCGGTGCGAACACGCTAAGACGGAGGAAGTCATGACCCAGATTGACGTCAACGCCATCAAGCACCAGCAGAGAGAGCAATGGGGCCGCGCGGCCGCCGGCTGGAAGAAGCACGACGAGCGCTTTCGGCAAGTCACCGCACCTGTCACCCAGAAGCTACTTGAGCTCGCGGGCATCGGGCCAGGGCATCGCGTCCTCGACGTCGCCTGCGGGACCGGCCAGCCTTCGATCCCGGCGGCGCATCTGGTTGGCGATACCGGGTTCGTCCTCGCCACCGACATGGCGCCAGAGATGATCGAGGTCGCCCGCGACAATGCGAAGGCAGAAGGAGTTACGAATATCGAGTTCCGGCTCGTCGATGGTGAAGAGATCGACGTCCCACCGGAGTCGTTCGACGCCGTTACCTGCCGCTGGGGAATCATGTTTATGCCGGAGCCCCTGAGGTTTCTGCATCAGGCGCATGGGGCCCTGAAGCCGGGTGGCCGGATCGCTCTCAGCGTCTGGGGCCCGCCGGAACGCAACCCGTTCATCTCCCTGCCCATGACTGTACTGCGCAAGCACTACCAGGGCCCGCCGCTCCCTGACCCGACAGCGCCCGGCGGCATCTTCTCCTTCGCCAACGAGAAGAAGCTGGAGTTCGTCTTCGAGCAGGCCGCCTTCCAAAACACCCGCATCGATCCCATGGAAGTGCCGATGACAGTCTTCGATAGCGGCGCGGAGTACCTGCAATACATGAAGGACATCGCCGGGCCGCTCGCCTCGCTCCTGAACCAGCTTTCGGCGAAGGCCCGCAAGGCGGCCGAAAGAGAAGTCGTGAAGGCGGCGCCACAGGGCAACGCGAACGGTAGGGTGTCGCTCAATGGGTACACGCTCCTCGCGTCGGCGAGCAAGTAGAGTCGTAGGTAAGAGGTCAGAATTCAGAGATACAAGGTTGATGTCGTCTAAGGACCTCGTTTGCGACCTCTGGAACGACTGATGCCGGAGAACCCCCTTCGTGACCTCTGGGAGCGCATCCGAGGCCTGGGAAGCAAGGTCGAGGACGAGCTGTACGACTTCACAGAGGAGGACGCGGAGCGCGAGGAGGAGCCGCGAGGCCGCAACACCCTCATCGCGCTTCTGAACGGCTTCCTCACGATGTGGAAGGCGACAAATGCCAACGTCGCCGAGCGCACCCTCGGTATCCTGGGCTTCGCGGGGCTCCTCTGGTTCACCATCGCCGACCGCGGCCTCGGCTGGCGGCGCTGGTGGCTCGGGCTGCCGGCGGCCACGTTCGCGGTCATCTGGTTCGTGCCAGGGATCATCGCGGCGGCGTGGACGATGTGCGTGAACCTCGGCGTCGGCAACCTGCGCCGAATTCGCACCTGGCCTCTCCTTCTTGTCTTCGCGATGACGGGGCTAATCGCTTTTCGTGGCGTGTTCACGGATCTGGCGCGACGGCGGATACGGCCGGTGCGGCGCAAATGAGCAGTGAATTGTTCGCGGATATGGGCACATCGCTGGCGGGGTCGGCGGCGCTGACGGCGGTGCTGCGCGCTCCGGCACTGTAGCTGGCACCGAGCCGTCCCATCTCCGCGAGGGGAAGCGCCCCAGACACGCCTGTCAGCCCCTGCGCGGGCTTACGCCCGTCGCCAGCGCGCTCTGCTATCCTTGGGCCGAGGCGAAGGATAGACGATGCAAGAAGTCCACATCCCTGCTCAGAGCATCGATCGCTACATCCCCGTCGTCGGCGAGGAGGAGGTCGGAGTAGCCCACGCTGTGGCTGAGCAGGCCCGCCGGCGCATGGAGGGCCGCGTACTTTGGAACATCAACTCCACTGCCTACGGGGGCGGCGTCGTCGAGATTCTCAGCGCGCTCCTCCCCTACATACGCGGCGTCGAGATTGACGCCCGTTGGCTCGTCATCGATGGTGGCCCGGACTTCTTCCGCGTCACCAAGCGCCTGCACCACGCGCTCCACGGCCGAAGCGGGGACGGCCGCCAGCTGGGCGACGAACAGCGAGAGGTGTACGAGGAGGCTCTTCGCGCCAACGCGTCGGAGCTGTCCGCGCTCGTCCGCCCGCGTGACATCGTCATGCTGCACGACCCCCAGACAGCCGGCCTCGCACCCGAACTCCTCCGCGCTGGCGCCGTCGTCGTCTGGCGCTGTCACATCGGCGCCGATGAGGCCAACGACCAGGTGGACCTCGGCTGGGACTTCCTCGAGCCATACCTCGAGGGCGTGCCGGCTTTCGTCTTCACGCGCGCACAGTACATCCCGGAGTGCTGCAACCACGGCCGCAGCGTCATCATCCCGCCTGCGATCGACCCCTTCTCCGCCAAGAACCAGGAGCTGGACGAGGATACCGTCCGCGCCATCCTGGTCCACGCGGGCATCGTCGAGGGGCCGCACGGGCCCGGCAGGCCCGTGTTCCACCGCGAGGACGGGTCGCCCGAAAGCGTCGACCGCCAGGCAGACATCGTGAGGCACGGGCGGGCGCCGCAAGCTGACACCCCGCTGGTCGTGCAGGTCTCACGCTGGGACCCGCTCAAGGACCCGATCGGCGTCATTGACGGGTTCGCGCGACTCCTCGACGACAATCGGGCCGGCGACGCCGAACTGGTGTTGGCGGGGCCGAACGTGACAGCCGTCGCCGACGATCCTGAGGGCGCGGAGACGCTCGACCGTGTCATGGAGCGCTGGCGCGGCCTCCCCCACGGACACCGCGGCCGCGTACACCTCGCATGCCTCCCCATGGCCGACAGCGAAGAGAACGCCGCCATCGTAAACGCCCTGCAGCGCCACGCTACCGTCGTCGTCCAGAAGAGCCTCCAGGAGGGCTTCGGTCTGACGGTAACAGAGGCTATGTGGAAGGGACGCGCCGTCCTCGGCAGCGCCGTCGGCGGCATCCAGGAGCAGATCGAGGACGGCGTTAGCGGCCTCCTCCTCCAAGACTCGGAGGACCTCGCCGCGTTCAGCTCGCTACTTAAGCGCCTCCTGGAAGACCCTGTCTACGCCCAAACCCTGGGGCAGGCTGCCCGCGAAAGGGTGCGGAGCGAATATCTCGCCCTCCGCCAGCTCATCCAGCACGCCGAGCTCCTCGAGCGCATCGATGCATAAGG
>CAYZLC010000135.1:0-5269 GCA_964479365.1 uncultured Dehalococcoidia bacterium | reverse complement strand
AGAACGTCCCGCCGGGACGCAGGAAGTGCGCCACGACCTCGGCCCAGCGCTTGATGTCGGGCAGCCAGCAGAGTGCTCCGTACGAGGTGAAGACGATGTCGAACTGACCTTCGAGCCTCTTCGGTAGCGAGTACACGTCCGAGACCACGAACCGCGCTTCGATGCCGCATTCGTCCGCGAGCGCCGCCGCCTCCCTGATTGCCGGCTCCGAGAAGTCGGCGCCGGTGACGATCGCCCCTTCGCGCGCCCAGGAGAGTGTGTCGAGGCCGAAGTGGCACTGGAGGTGGAGAAGAGCCTTGCCACGCACGCCCCCGAGTTCTTCTCGCTCCAGCGCATGCAGGCTGGTCTTGCCCGCCCGGAAGGCCTCGACATCGTAGTAGTTGGAGCGAAGGTGGATCGGAACGAGCTCGTCCCAGTGCCGCCGGTTCGCGTCGAGGTATTCGCTCATCCGTATATCTCCCGATAGTGCAAACACGCCCGGGTTCAGCCGCCTGACCCACCACGCCGCCCCACCCCAGATTCCTTCGCGTAGGGCGCTGTGCCGTCGAAGAAGCGCATCGGCGCTCAGAATGACAGGCTAACCCGCTAGCTGATCCCGCCCCAGCCTGTCGGCAGGCCGTCCAGGTGTGCGATGTCGTTCAGCCGCCAGAGCACGAAGCGCCCGTCCTTCGCGCGAACGGAAGTGATGCTGGCGTTGAACGGGTAGAAGATGAAGTCGCGCCTGAGTCCGAGGATGACGCTGACGAACGTTTGGATGAAGGCGGCGTGCGAGACGAGGACGAGCCGCTCGCCCGGGTGGTCGTCGACGATTTCGTGGATTACGTCCCGCACGCGCTTCCGCGCGGGTTCGCTACCTTCGCTGCCGGGAAAGGCATCCCAGGTGCCGTCCGTGAGGATCAACCTGGCGACGCTCGCGCGTTCCCTTGCTGGAAGGAGGCGGATGTCATAGTCGGCCTGCCCCAACACAACCTCCCGAAGATCGGCCTTCGTAAGGACATCGGGCCCGCTGGCCTGCGCGATTGCGGACGCCGTCTGTTGTGTGCGGCGCAATGGGCTTGCGTATATGCGGTCAACTCGCTGGCTCTTCAGGCGGTCGCCCAGGCGGCGCGCCTGCTCGCAACCGACATCTGTGAGGTCCGGGTCGCCCGTTATCAAGTCTTCTCCCGTATTGCCCTGGGACTGCGCATGCCGGACGAGGTAGAGCCGCGTCGCCTCGCCGCCGATCAGCAGCGCCTCGCGAAAATAGGCCTGTATCGGGTCGCCGGGCGGATCGGGGCGCTTTTCCTTCATGCCGGTGCCATCATATATACTGCCTGCGGTCATGCAAACTGGCGTCAGCTACTTCTCATCCCGCACCCTGCGGCACGTGCGAGCCGATCTCGAGGATATGGTCAAGCACGGCTGCACGTATGTCGTTCACTGTTTCACAGAGACAGACCTCGCCTACTACCGGGAGACGATGCGCGAGATCGCCGCCGCGACGCGCGAGGCCGGCCTCGAAGTCTGGTTCGATCCGTGGGGCGTGACCGGCATTTTCTCCGGCGAGACGTTCACCCGCTTCCCGCCCGATCATCCGGAGACGTGGCAGGTGCTCTCGGACGGGCGGCGAGTGGGGGCGGCGTGCCCGAACCATCCGGAGACGCGGAAGTTCCTGCGCGAGTGGGTCGATGCCTGCGCCGCGGCCGGAGGAGATGTGCTGTTCTGGGACGAGCCGCACTTCTACGCCGGGCTCTGGAGGGGTGACTTCTCGGGCGCCTGGGCTTGCCGCTGCATAGTATGCCTGAGCTTGTTCCACGACCGTTTTCGCAACGAGATGCCCCCGGAGTTCACTCCCGAAGTGCGCGCCTTCCGCGAAGCTTCTCTTCTCGATCTCTTGACCGAGCTCTGCGCATACGGACGGGAGAAGAGGATGCAGAACGCACTCTGCCTTCTGCCGACGGATCTCTCGGCGCACGGCTTCCCGCAGCCCGAGGAACGCCTGCGGTCCGCGCTCGAACGGCGCTTCGGCGACGCGAAAGCAGGCGCCGTGGACGCGATGATGCACATCGGCGTGGGTGACTTCAACACCGCCGCCGCCATCCCGGACCTCGACATCTTCGGCTGCGACCCGTACTGGTACTTGTTCGGGACCGAGGCGGAGCCTCTTATGCGCGCTTACGGCGAGGCGGCCAGAGGCGCGGCGGAGAAGCGCTCGCTGGGTCTCCAGCTATGGGTGCAGGCTTTCTCTGTCCCCGAAGGACGCGAGGAGGAGCTGCGTACGGGCCTACGTGTCGCCGGCGAGCTCGGCGCGACACACGTCGCGGCGTGGAGCTTCGAAGGGACGGCCTCGATGTCGCAGATCCGCTGCCCGCGGCCTGATGTCGTCTGGTCCATCATCGGCGACGAGTTCCGAGGCTTGAGGGCTTCGTAGGGGCTTGCGGCGCTCGCCCTCATTCCCTACGCACCTGGCGCAGATGCGCCAGGTCGTGGTCGGACTTGTGCCGGATCAGCGTCCTCAGCGTCTGACGTCCATACTCCGGCTGGATGTACGATCGCTCCCACTCTTGCTCCGATAGTAGCCGCAAGATCTCCAGGTTGGCCCGGCGCGCCACGGCGAACGCCTCCAGCGCCAGGTCCGGGTCTCGTTGTTCATAGTGCAGCGCTTCCGCCCACCTCTCCTGGTCGTAGGGCTGAATCGTGGGCTCGCCTTCCGCCAGTATCTGCCGAAGACGCCAGCCAGTTACGACCTCTGTGTCTGCCAGGTGCGCTGCCACTTCGGGAGGGGACCAACCGGCACCCGCTTGACTCGGGGCCGCACGCACCGCCTCAGCGATCAGTCCGGGCTCCGCCGCCAACGCCATCATCGTGTCCACAGGCGCATCGACCTCGGTCGCGCAAATCGGGCAATAACGACAGGTGGTCTCCATGTTCATGGTCATCTCCTCGTCACTCGTTGAAATCGATGACGCCGCTCATCGATAAGATAACAGCGGTGAAGTTGTAGGCGCCGTGGAGGACCACGGCCGCAACAAAGAAGTTGCGGCTCGCGCGCGGCAACTTCGAGCGGCCGGCGGCCCAGTCGAGGATGCGTATGTTTATCCCAAGCCCCACCAGGTAGCTGGCCGTGGCATGCAGGCCGAGCGGGACGCTGAAGCGAAAGACTATGAACTCGTCCGAAGGGTCGTCGACGTATAGCGTGACGTAGACAAAGCTCTCGATGATCCCAAACACGAGGCCGGAAAGCGCGCAAAGAATGGCCGTGAACAGTTGGCTGCGAAGAGCGCGAGGAAACCACAGAAGCGCGAGGTAAAGGCCAGACGGCTTGAGCGCCTCTTCGATCATAGGCGCGCCGATGAAGGGGAGAAGCACATACGTAAGGGTGGCCTGCGCCTCCTGGAAGATCGCCCCGAGGATCCCTAGCAAGCCTCCAATGAGGGCGAGCAGAAGTGTCAGGAAATACTGGTACGCGGGCGCCCTGCCCGGCGGCGTCTCGGCGGCTGCGCCGGGCAGCAGCCCGGCGCTGGGGGCCTCGAACCTCTCCAATGAGCGAGGCTCAGCCTCGCGGCAGGCCCAGACCGCGGCCGGCGATGATCCCGCGCATGATCTCGCTGGTTCCTGCGGCGACAGTGAGGGCAGAGGCAAACAAATAGTACTGCTCCAACCGTCCGGCCATCGGCGTCCAGCGGCTGCCCGGCGCCAGCTGTCCGCTCATGCCCAGGATCTCCATGCCCGCGCCCGCGAGGCGCTGCTGAAGCTCGGACCCGAACAGCTTGGACATCGATGCCTCCGCGTTCGGGATCTGGCCGCGCGCCTGCATCGACGCGACGCGGTACGACAGGAGCCGCCCTGTCTGGAACTCGATGCCCAGCTCGGCGAGCTTGTGGCGCACGCTGCCGTTGTCGATGGTTCTCCCGCCGTTGTGCCGGGTCTGCGCCGCGTACTCGACCAGCTCCTCGTATATCCGGATGCCGGCGACCACGCGGTTGATGCCGGAGCGCTCGAAGTCCAGGGTTGCTGCCGCGATGTACCAGCCGCGGTTCAGCTCGCCGACGAGGCAGTCCCGGGGCACGCGCACGTTCTCGAAAAAGAGCTCGTTGAACGTATGCCGGTTCGTCAGGTCAAACAGCGGGCGCACCTGAAGGCCAGGCGTCTTCATGTCCAGCAGGAAGTAGCTGATGCCCTTGTGCTTTGGCGCGTCGGGGTCTGTCCGCGCCAGCAGGATGCACCAGTCCGCCTTGTGCGCCAGCGACGTCCAGATCTTCTGCCCATCGATCACGAAGTAGTCGCCATCCGCGACCGCTCTCGTCTGGAGCGAAGCGAGGTCGGAACCGGACCCGGGCTCACTGAAGCCCTGGCACCAAACGCTCTCGGCGCGCGCTATGCCCGGCAGGTGCTGCCGCTTCTGCTCCTCCGTGCCGTACAAGATGATCGTCGGGCCGACGCGGTCCGGACCGACGCCCAGTTGCGTCGGCGCGCGGTTGTACGACATCTCTTCGTTGTAGATGACCTGTATCATGTGGCTGGCCGCCAGACCGCCGTGCTCCGCCGGCCAACCGAGCGTAAGCCACCCCTTGGCGGCGAGCTTCTTCTGGAAGTCGCGCAGGAACTCCCAGCGAGCCTCGCCACCCTCGCCGAGCGCGCCCACGCTTCCCACCTGCCCCCAATCTGCCGGGAGCTCTGACTTCAGGAAGGCACGTATCTCACTCCGGAACTTCTCTTCTTCGGGCGCAAAGCGGAACTCCATCGGGCCCCTCCTGAACGGCGACAAGTATACTTGATTAGTGAACAGCGGTCAGTGGTCAGTGCTCGCGGACCGGCGGCTCGCAATGGGCCGTGCGCCACGATGGAGCGTCTGCGCGGCGATGGGGGCCACGCTGGTGCTTGCGCTCGCTCTCGCTTCCTGCACGGACGACGGCGCCTCGCCGGGGAACGCCGTTCGCGGCCCATCACCCTCCGCCACGCGCTCTCCTTCGCCGCGTCCCTCTCCCTCGCTTACGCCGCTTCCGTCCCTCACGCTCGCTGATATTTTCGTGCCGCGCAATCTCTCCGCCCTCAAGCTGGACCCTTCGCGGGTGCGCACTCTCATCGCCACCGGCGACGTCATTCCGGCGCGGTACACAGACGTCACCATCCGCCAGCGCGGCGACGATTTCCTCTACCCGGTGGCGGCTACGAAGGATATCACGTCAAGCGGCGACCTGACCGTCGTGAACCTGGAAGCGCCGCTGATCGAAGGGTGTCCGTACCACGATGAGGGTCTCGTCTTCTGCGGCCGCCCCGGATTCATCGC
>CAYZLC010000134.1:0-5271 GCA_964479365.1 uncultured Dehalococcoidia bacterium | reverse complement strand
GGCCAACGCGCAGCGCTTCCTCCGCATCGACGACACGCGCGGTGAAGATAAGCTCCTTCGCGATCGGCGCCCCGACTATTCGCGGAAGTTGGCTCGCCCCGACCACAAGGCCGTACGTCGCGCCGACGAACCGGAACTTCGCAGCCTCGGAGCAAATTCGGATGTCGCAGTGAATTGCAAAGACGGCACCTCCCCCGTAGGCGTACCCGTTGACCGCGGCGATCGTCGGCTTCTTCGTGCGAAGGAGCCGGATCGCTGCCCGCGCCGCCGCATCCCGCCGGTTATCCCCCGCCGTCCCGATCGCCTCCGCCATGTCCGCCCCCGCGCAGAACGCTTTCTCACCCGCCCCCGTCAGAACGATGACGCGAATATCATCGTCCGCGTCGAGGACATCGAGACACTCGATGAGCTCGGCCGACATCTCGCCGTTGATCGCGTTGTGCTTTTCAGGCCGGTTCAGCCGGATCGTGGCGACGTGACCTTCTCGCTCGAGGATCAGGGTGTTGTACGACACAGGCGCGGCGGTCACGCCTCGAAGCGGAAGTGTCCCTGGATCGCGTTATGTCCCTCCAGGCGCAGGTCGATTCCAAGCATAGGAGTGTTATTGCGATATAGCGAGGCTTTGGCAACGTAGGCCGGATTACCGGGAATCGTCGAGAAGGGGGTATCTATCCACTTCGTAGGCTCGCCGGTCCCTTCGCGCCGGTAAGGGGCAAGCTCTGCCTCGATGCCGCTTCCGATCTCAAGACGCCCCTGGCCTTTGTCGACATCGAACTTGATAGGCGCACGCTCTACGCTGGCAACCTCCGCCCAGAGCTGCGCCACCTCCGCCGCCGGGCCGTCCAGCTTGCCGGTCCAGACGTTCAGCAGCGCTTCTTCCTGCGCAGGCGATGCTCTGTCATCCACGACGAGCACAACGCGATGGTTCCCGGCCAGGATATTCCCCGGGATGTACGAGACGACGCCCACCGTCAGGCCGGAGACGTCAACGCCGTCCGCGACACCCGTGTCGATGTGGTACCCCTCAGCGCTGTAGCACTCGCCGTAGTCGGGGTCCTCGCCCAGCCAGCACGGGCACGCGATGTTGCAATGGCAGACTTCGAGGAGGCGACCTTCAAGTTTGTATGGCATGCCTGTCCCCTTTCACATCCGTAGGGGCGGGTTTCGTGCCGGGTTCGAAGCCGATGACACGGATCGAGGTGTCGTTCATAACGGTGCGTAGTTCCACCGAGGAGGTCAACCCCCCCTACGCCTCGTCTTCCCGCAACCGCCGGTTAGACCGAAAAGATGTGCACCGCTAGCGCGGCCGCCTCTCCCTTCACCATCCCCCCACCGTTCTCCGTCATGCCCACCTTCGGGTTGCGCACTTGGCGGTCGCCGGCCTCGCCGCGCAGTTGCGAGAAAATCTCGTATATCTGCGCGACGCCTGTCGCCCCGATGGGGTGGCCCTTAGAGATCAGGCCGCCGCTCGGGTTCACCGGGATCGGCCCATCCACATATGTCGCCTTCGAGTCGATGAGCTGACCGCCCTCGCCCGGCTGGCAGAAACCCAGCTCTTCGTAGATCACCAGCTCCGCCGGCGCCGAGGCGTCGTGGACCTCAGCCACGTTCACGTCCTCCGGCCCGATGCCCGCGGTCTCGTAAGCCTTGTGAGCAGCGCGTTCCGTGATGCCGGGCTGCCCCGGCTGCCGGTCGTCGCCAGAAGCGAGCACCGAGGCCCGGACGAACACCGGCTTGGACGTGAACTGCTTCGCCCTGTCCGCGGCGCACAACACGACAGCCGCCGCGCCGTCCCCGATAGGCGAGCACATCAGCCGTGTCAGCGGCTCCGCCACCAGCGGCGAGGTTAGGACGTCCTCGAGCGAGTACACCTCGCGATACTGCGCATGCGGGTTGAGCGACCCGTGATAATGGTTCTTCACGGCGACCCGCGCGAACTGCTCCTTAGTCGTCCCGTACTTCTGCATGTGTTGCCGCGCGAACGCCGCGTAGAAGTCCATGAACATCGACCGCTTCTCGCCCGCGCCCTCTTCCGGCGCTGGGTTGTCGCGGTCGCCGTTCTCCTTCGCTGCCTTGGCGGCCGCCTGCATCTGCTGCACCCACTCCACGTCCACCGCCGCGCCGATCGCCTGGAATGACCGTCGCTTGTCCTCGTGGTACAGCTTCTCCATCCCGACGGCCAGCGCCATGTCGTACATGCCCGAGGCGACGTACATCCACGCCACGTGGAATGCCGTTGAAGAGCTCGCGCAGGCATTCTCGGTGTTGATCACCGGGATACCGCCGATGCCCATCTCCCGCAGGACTACCTGACCGCGGATCATCTCTTGACCTGTGATGAGCCCGGCAGTGGCGTTGCCGACAACTGCCGCTTCCAGCTTCGACTTGTCGATGCCGGCAGAGTCCAGCGCGCCTTTCACCGCCTCGCCGGCGATATCCTTCATGCTGCGGTCGAGGAACTTCCCGAAATTCGTCATCCCAGCGCCGATAACGGCAACGTCTCTCATGGCTTCCTCCTGAGCGAATACTAGGGCTCGTCGCGACCAGTATACGTCAACGCCAGCCAACTTGGCTGCAGTGCGATAAGCACTCAGAGGAGTAGAATCGATCCATGGAATTGCTGGCCGTTATTGTGTTCCTGATCGGCGTGTCTCTGATGCCTGCGTATGTTGTGGGTTGGGGCTTCCACAACCGATTGAAGGCGGCTCTCGTGGGCGGTGTAACGGGCCTCGCGACTCTTGTTGCTATCACCGTCACCCCGGTCCTCATCCTCGGGCCGGATACTGACCCGTATGCCGATTATGGTGCTTGGTACTGGCCAATGATGTTTCTGATTTTCTTCGCCGCTCCGGTGTTCATTCTCGCCGTCCTTGCAGGATGGTTTGGAGCGAGGCGCTGATCGAATCAGCAACCCCCGAACTGCCTCAAGCTTCTCCCGAGATATCGCCTAGAAACCCCCAATTGAACAGACTGTTCATGTCCACGAGGCTGTCTGTGAAGACCAGGATGCCGACCACGATCAGCATCGCCCCGCTGACGTAGTTCACCACACCCACGTAGCGTTTCGCGCGCTGGTACAGCGGCCTCACGCTGTTGTACGCCAGCCCCATGGCCAGGAACGGCACCGAGAGGCCGGCTGAGTAGGCCAGCAACAGCACACCCGCCGCCGCCACGGTTCCGCTCGACACTGCCAGCGCGAGGATTGCTCCCAACGTCGGCCCGATGCACGGGCTCCACCCCGCCGAGAACGCCGAGCCGACCAGGAACGAACGGGCATAGCCCACCTTCGCACCCGTTCCGGCATCAATCCGCCGTTCCTGGTCCAGAAATGGGATCGTGATCACACCGGAGAGGTGCAATCCCATGATGATCAGCAAGGTGCCCGAGATCTTGAGGATCACATCCTCGTGGTCGCGCAGGAAGTAACCGAGCACGCCCAGCGAGATCCCGAACAGCACAAAGACAAGCGAAAAGCCGCCCACGAAGCTGACCGCGTGCAGAAATGGTGATGGGGGATCCACGGAAGACGCGGCCGCAAAAGTCGCGACACCGCCTGAGGCGCTTCCGGATGCCGCCGCTGTTTGCGGTACGACAGCCGTCTGCGCTGCCCCGCTCTCCAACGACGCGCCAGTGAGATACCCGAGGTAAGCCGGGACCAGTGGCAGCACGCACGGCGAAAGACACGAAAGCAGCCCCGCCGCAAAGGCGAGGAACAAGCTGACGCCGCCGATCTCAAGGTTCATATGACACGCGCATCGAGGCGCTTCCCAATTATCATACGTGTGACAGCGGCGCGCATCTGCTAATCCGTTCCCTATCCGTTGACAGACTAATCCGTTCTCGTTGACGCCTCTGAACGCGCTGCGCTAGATTTAACGACGCCCGCCCAGCCAATAGTCAGACCGCCGGAGGAATCGCATGGAGTACACCCCGATTTCCAAACCACCCGTCGATGAGATGCCTCTGGCGCCAAACCTCACGGATTACGATCGGAAGCGGCGCGACTTCTCCTGGGACGGCGTCCGCCGCGAACTGGACGGCATGCCCGGCGGCGCATTGAATAAGGCCCACGAGTGCCTCGACCGGCACCTCGCCACCCCTCGACGCGACAAGGTGGCGATGCTCTGGGAGGGCAAGAACGGGGAAACCGAGACCTACACCTTCGCTCAAATGACACGCGAGGCGAACCAGGCCGCTAACGGTCTGCGCAAACTCGGCGTTGAGAAGGGCGATCGCGTGTTCATGTTCCTCGAACGAATTCCCGAGTGCTACTTCACCGCATTTGGCACCCTCAAGCTCGGCGCCGTCATCGGCCCTCTCTTTTCCGCCTTCGGACCCGAAGCCGTAAAGGATCGCCTCGCGGATAGCGGTGCGAAGGTGCTGGTGACCGCACCGGACCTGTGGGCCCGCGTCCGCGAAATCCGCAAGGACCTGCCCGACCTGAAGCACGTCGTCCTCGTGACGCGGCGCGGCGCCGCGGAGCCGGAAGACGGCGTCGTCACGTGGGACGAGGTCGTGGGCCCTCAGTCGGACGAGTTCGATACAGTCGCCACGGACCCCGAGGACTATTCGGTGATGCACTACACCTCCGGCACCACCGGCAAGCCGAAGGGCGCGGCTCACGTGCACAACGCGATCATCGGTCAGTACGCAACCGGCAAGTACGTGCTCGACCTCCACGACGACGACATCTACTGGTGCACCGCCGACCCGGGCTGGGTGACCGGCACCTCCTACGGAATGTTCGCTCCGTGGAGCAACGGCGCGACAAGCCTCGTCTACGAAGGCGGCTTCGGCGCAAGCCATTGGTACTTGCTCATCGAGAAGTACAAAGTCACCGTCTGGTACACTGCGCCGACCGCCATCCGCATGCTCATGAAAGCGGGCGACGACCTCCCGAAGAAGCGCGACCTCTCGAGTCTGCGCTACACAATGTCCGTCGGCGAGCCGCTAAACCCGGAGGCCGTCGTCTGGAGCCAGAAGGTGCTTGGCCTACCCTTCCACGACAACTGGTGGCAGACGGAGACCGGCGCGATCCTCATCGCGAACTACCCGGCGATGGAGATCCGCCCCGGCAGCATGGGGCGCCCCTTTCCCGGCATCGAGCCCGGCATCATCGACGAGGCGGGCAACCTCATGCCCCCCGGCGAGGAAGGCGATCTCGCCGTCCGTCCCGGCTGGCCCTCTATGTTCCGCACCTACTGGAACAACAAACCCCTCTACGACTCCCGCTTCCAGAACGGCTGGTACATCACCGGCGACCGCGCCCGC
>CAYZLC010000133.1:0-5280 GCA_964479365.1 uncultured Dehalococcoidia bacterium | reverse complement strand
CCTTGACATCGCATACCGGCTGTACTGCATGCGGTTTCTGAAGTACAACGTGGGGGCGACAGTCTCCACCATGGTGATCGTGACGGGCGTCGTGAACGTGCTGACGTTAGGCGTGGGGCTGTATCACGTGCTCGCCGTCCCGGTTGGCGTGCTGGCAGGCTTCACCTGGAACTGGATCTGGGACGCCCAATACATATGGCAAGGGGCCAAGAAGTCGAATGAGACGGGATGATCCGGCGGCTCAGCCGCTGCTCTCCATCGTAATCCCGGCGTTCAACGAAGAGGACAGCATCAGCCGCGGCGTCCTCCGGCAGCTGGCGGACTACCTGGCGGCCCAGGATTTCACCTGCGAGGTGCTGGTGGTGGACGACGGCAGCGACGACGCCACCATTGAGCTGGTGGAGAGCTTCGCCGCCGAGAACCCATCCTTTCGCCTGCTCAGGGAGGAGCACCGCGGCAAAGTCGACGCGGTCCGGGCGGGAATCCTCGCCGCCGCCGGGCGCTACCACCTCTTCATGGATATGGACCTGGCCACGTCAATCGAGCACATCCCCGAGTTCCTGAGCGAGCTACAGCGCGGCGCCGATGTCGTTATCGCCTCTCGGGCGAGGAAGGGGGCCGTCACCATCGGCGCGCCGGCTTCCCGGTTTCTCCTGGGAAAGGGGTTCAACCTCCTGGTGCAGGCGCTGCTGCTGCCGGGTATACAGGACACCCAGTGCGGCTTCAAGGCGTTCCGCGCGGACGTGAGCCGCGGGCTGTTCGACGGCCTCCTGGTCTTCGAGGACTCCGCCGGCACGGCCAGGGGCCCCCGCGTCACCGCCTTTGACGTCGAGCTGCTGGTACTCGCCGCGCGGCGGGGTTACTCTATTAGCGAGATGCCCGTGCGCTGGCAGTACTACAAGACCAGGCGCGTGAACCCGGTGAAGGACGCCTACCGGATGTTCAAAGAGGTGCTCCACGTCTGGCTGAACGACCGGCGGGGCCGCTACCGGCTCGCCGCCACTACGGTGACGCACTCCGACCGCATGGCCTAGCCGCTTAGAGCCGAAAATGAGCGACCTGCTGGCCTGGTGGGTGGTCATCCAAGTCATAGGCGCGGTCACCTTCCCGATAGGCTACGCCTTCTTCAACCGCCTTCCGGACCGCGGCTACGCCTTCAGCAAGGTGCTGGGCCTCTTGCTCGTCGGCTACCTGCTGTGGATGGGCGCGGTTACCGGCGTGATCTCCAACAGCCGCGGCTCCGTACAGTTGATACTCCTCGCCCTGGCCGTCGTGGCGATCGTCATCGTGGGGCGGAGGCGGGAGGAGATCCGCGAGTTCCTGCGGCAGCGCTGGTCCTACGTCCTCTTTGTCGAGGCGCTGTTCCTCCTGGCCTTCGTCGTCGCCGCCTGGCTGCGCTCGTTCGTGCCCGACCTCATCGGCACCGAGAAGCCTTACGAGTTCGCCTACCTGAACGCGATCCTCCGCAGCGATCAGCTGCCCCCTCACGACCCCTGGCTGTCGGGCTTCTACCTCAGCTACTACTACTTCGGGTTCGTCATGATCGCCGCCGTGATCAAGCTGACCGCCGTTCCGGCCAGCATCGGCTTCAATCTGGGGCTGGCGCTGGTGGCAGCGCTAACGGTCGTCGCCACGTTCGGTGTGATGTACAACCTGATCGCCGACCGTGGCCGCCTGCGTCTGGCCGTCGTGTTCGGGGTTGTCGCTGTGGCCGTGCTGTTCCTGGGCAACCTGGAGGGGCTGCTGGAGCTGATGGCGGCCCACCGGATCGGGCCGGACTCCCTCTACAGCTGGGTGGGCATCGACGGTCTGAACCTGAAGGACGCCGGCGGTACCAAAGAGTGGTACCCGGACAAGTTCTTCTGGTGGTGGCGTAGCACGCGCGTACCGACCAACTGGGACATCAAGGAGTACCCCTTCTTCAGCTTCTTGCTGGGAGACCTTCACCCGCACGTGATGGTCATGCCGTTCAGCATGCTGGCCGTGGCCACCTCCTTCAACCTGTTGCGCCTGCGGGAGCGGCTTGATCATCGGTGGGCCCTGCGCAACCCGGTGGTCTTCATCATCGTGGCCGGCATCCTGGGCTCGTTGAGCTTTCTCAACGCCTGGAGCCTGCCGGCCACGATGGCACTGATGGTGCTGGCCGTCTTCGCCTGCAACTGGCGGGCGGAGGGTGGGGCGCTGCGTTCTGCCCTGAAGTTCACCGCGTACCTGGTCGTCCCCCTGGTCGTCGTGGCGTTCCTCATGTACCTGCCGTTCTACCTGACGTCGGGGGGTGCCCTCTGGGGCATCGCTCCCCTGGAGGCGACGGCGCGGCCGGTCCACCTACCCCTCAAGCACATGGTGACACTGCCAAAGCACCTGTTCATCAGCTGGGGGCCGCTGTTCTGGCTCACGTTCGGGCTGGCGGTCGCCGCCCTGAGCCGGCGCTGGCTGCGCGAGACGGGCCGGCGGGCGGCCTGGGCCCTGCTGCCGGCGGCGCTGCCGCTGGCGGCCTGGGCGGTACTGGCGCTGGGCAACCTGGGCGCGTCGCGCTTCATGGACGAGCTTGACGTGCGCGGGTGGAACCTGCTTACGCTGGCGCTGCTGGCCAGCTTCCTCACCCTGGTGACGATGGGGTGGGCGCGGACCCTGCTGCGGAAGGACGCCACAGACGATGGCCTTCTGCTGATCCTGGGCGGCGTCGGGGTGAGCCTCCTGCTCATCCTGGGCACAGAGCTCTTCTACCAGCTCGACCACCTCAACGGCTCCCGCGAGAACACGGTGTTCAAGCTGTGGCACCACGCCTGGCTGTACCTGGCGCTGGGGGGCGCCTTTGCCATCTACTACGTGCTGACGCCCGGCGCTGAGCGGGAGCGGCCAGCACCACCGCGGCGGCGCACGGCGGCCGCTCCGGCCGTCAGGGTGGCGCCGGCGCGCGCCTCGTGGGGCGCGGTCGCGGTGGTGCTGGTGCTGGCGGCTTCGGTGTTCCCGATAGCGGCGACGTTCGCCCGGACGAACGGGTTCTCGCTGCCCCGCAGCCTGGACGCGCTCACCTATTTCAAGAGCTTCAACCCCCAAGAGATGGCGGCCGTGGCCTGGCTCAACACAAACATAGAGGGGACGCCGGTGATCCTGGAGGGGGTGGGCGACCCCTTTACCGAGGGTGGGCGCATCTCCTCCAAGACGGGGTTGCCCACGGTGCTGGAGTGGCCCACGCACCAGGTCGGCAACCGCGGCGGGCCGGAGCCCCTGGGCCAGCGCCGGCAAGAGGTCGAGACGGTCTACAAGACGCAGTCCATCGACGAGGCGCGGGCGATCCTCGACAAGTACGATGTAAAGTACGTCATCGTCGGCGCATTCGAGAAGCAACAGTACGGAGAGGACGGGCTGGCCAAGTTCGCGCAGTTCATGCAGCCGGTGTTCCAGAACGAGGCGATAACGGTCTACCGCTTGCCCCAGACCACCCTGGTGGCCCAGCCTTCCGCCACCCCATAGTGTCAGGGAGAACAGGTGCCTGAGGGTTTCGTCTGGTGGCTGACCGTTGAGCTGATCGGTCTGGCCGCTTTCCCCCTGGCCTTCGCTTTCTTCCGCTTCCTCCCCGACCGCGGCTACGCGTTCTCGAAGATGTTCGGGCTGACGCTGGCGGTATACGCATTATGGATTGCGGGCACCGCCCACGTCCTGCCCTACCGTCGCTGGAGCGTCATCCTGGTCTTCGCCCTGATCTTCCTGGCCTCGGTCGCTGCCCTGGCGGCTCGGCGCGAACTCGTGATGAACTTCCTGCGACAGCGCTGGCCCTACGTTTTGACCGTCGAGGCGCTGTTCACCCTGGTGTTCGCCGTCGGGCTCTACCTGCGCTCCTTCGTCCCGGAGATCAGCTTCGGGGAGAAGGCGATGGACTTCGCCTTCATCAACGCCATCCTGCGCACGGACTACTTTCCGGCGAACGACCCGTGGCTGGCCGGCCACAGCAACCCGCTCTACTACTTCGGGCACATCGCGGTGGCCACCCTGACCAAGCTGACGGCGATACCTTCGCGGATCACGTTCAACCTTTCGGTGGCGCTGGTGCCGGCGCTGGCGGCGAGCATGGCGTTCGGGCTGTTGTACAACTTTCTCGCCGCCAGCACGCGCGCGCTCAGGGCGTTCGCCTTCGGCGCGGTAGCGGTCGTCTTCCTCATCCTGCTGGCGAACGTCGAGGGCGTGTTCGAGATGCTGGCCGCCCACGGTGTCGGCTCGGTGGGGCTGTACAAGACGCTGGACTTCCAGGGGCTGACGGGCCCGGAGACGTCATCGGAGTGGTACCCGACGACATTCTGGTGGGTGGGCCGCGCGGTCCAGATCGGCTCCAACTGGGACCTGCGCGAGTTCCCCTTCTTCAGCTACATGGCCGGCGACCTGCACTCCCACATCATGGGGTTGCCGTTCGACCTGGCGGCGCTGGCGGTGCTGCTGAACCTCTGGCGGTCCGATCACGTGCTCGACGCGACCTACTGGCGGCGTCACCCCCTGCCGCTGGCGGCGATCGCCGTCATGATCGGCGTGATAGGATTCGTAAACATCTGGGACCTGCCGACGTACCTGTTCCTGCTGGTGCTGGTGGCGGCGGGCCGGAGCTACCTGCGGCAGGGCGGGCTGACCGTGAGGGCTGCCAGGGACGCCGCGGGGTTCGCGCTGCCGGCGCTGGCGCTGGCGCTTATCGCCTTTGCGCCCTACTATTCACCCTCGCTGGACGCGGGCTCCGGCTTCCCCTGGCTGAAGCTAACGTTCGGGTTCCGGCCGGAGGGGCTGGGGCCGGCGCCGTGGGAGGCCGCCACCAACTGGCTCCAGGTGGAGGCGGTGGCGACGCGGCCGCACCACTTCATCTACGCCTGGCTGCCGTTCGTCTGGCTGCTGCTGGCGTTCTTCTTGGTGGCGATCGGCCGCGGCCTGCCGCGTGGCGGCAGGGTGCTGGCGGCGCTCGCGCCCGGGCTCGTGCCCGTGCTCGCTTTCGCATTCATGATCCTGGTCCGGCGCGGCTTCGACGGCCTCTGGGACGAGATCGCGACGCGGGGCGTCAGCTGGATCACCATCGCCATGCTCGTGTCGTTCATCGCCCTCGTGGTGCTGGCGCTGCTGCGGCAGGCCGAACGCGTGGAGGGCGAGGCACGGAGCTCGGCGATGTTCGCCCTGGCGATGGCGGGGACGGCGTTCCTCCTTTTGCTGGGAGTCGAGCTGTTCTGGGTGCAGGAGCCGATAGGCGCGCGATTTAACTCCTTATTCCGTACCAGCTACCAGGCCTGGATACTGCTCAGCATC
>CAYZLC010000132.1:0-5280 GCA_964479365.1 uncultured Dehalococcoidia bacterium | reverse complement strand
GCGCCGACTAGATAGACGGGGCACTCGGAGCTCACGCGGTCGCCTCCAGGAGACGCGCAGCGCCCCGCTCCAGGAGTTGCTCGGCGAGCATGAGTCCAATGGAATCAGGGCCGGCTGCAGAGCCTTCCAGTTCGCCGGCAATAAGCTCTTCTCCCGCCGGATCAGCGATGAGACCGCGCAGCCGAATCCGTTCGTCGCCCACTTGAGCCAGCGCAGCGATGGCCGCGTGGCATCCCCCTCCGAGCCGCCGTTCGAAGGCACGCTCGGCGGTCACGGCGGCGCGGGTGTCTGGATGATCGGCGGACAGCACGACAGCAAGCGTGTCTGCATCGTCCGCGCGCACCTGGATCGCGAGCGCGCCCTGGCCGGGCGCGGGAAGCATCTCGTCCGGGTCGAAGATCTGGGACGCTTTATCGAGCCACCCGAGGCGGGCGAGACCGGCCGCAGCGAGGACGACGGCATCGTACTCGTGGGTCTGGACCTTGGTGATGCGGGTGTCGACGTTGCCGCGGATATCGGCGATCCGAATATCCGGTCGCATCGCGCTCACTTGTGCCGCCCGGCGCGGGCTGCCTGTGCCTACGACCGCGCCGTGAGGGAGGGCGTCGAGCTTCGCCCCCCTGCGTGAGACGAGCACGTCGCGCGGGTCCTCACGCGTCAACACAGCCGCAATCGCCAACCCCGGGGTCTCTTCGGTCGGCAGGTCCTTCAGGCTGTGGACGGCGATGTCGATTTCGCCCGCGAGGAGCGCCCGCTCCAGCTCGACGACGAAGACGCCGCGCCCACCGATCTCGCTCAGGGACGCCTTCGTGCGGTCGCCGGCGGTGCGAATGGTGCGGACTTCGAAGGTTGTTTCGGGCTGGGCTGACCCCAGGGATTCGAGAGCTATTTCAGTCTGGCGCAGGGCAAGCCGGCTGCCCCGGGAGCCGACGACAAGCGTGCGTGGGGACACAACGTCAGCCGCCTCTCGAGAACGGGCGGTGCCCCGGCGGATGTAGGTCGAACAGGTCCTCGAGCGCTTCCATGTAGAGGCCCTTATCTGCGCCGTCCTTCAGGCGGGCGATCGGGCGGTTGAGCATCTTCTTGACGATGGCGGCGGTCATCGCTTCGATGCGTTCGCGCGATGCGTCATCAAGGTCGGGCAGGCGGCCGAGAGTGCGCTCGACTTCGCGGCGACGGATCTCTTCGGCACGCTCGCGCAAGGCCGCGATCACCGGAACGACATCGAGAGAGCGCCACCAGTCGAGGAAAGCGGAAAGCTCATCTTCGATGATCGCCTCGACGCGCTCGACCTCTCGGACGCGCCCGTTGAGGCCACTGGCGGTTACGGCTTCGATGTCGTCGATGTCGAGCAGGTGTACGCCCTGGATCTCACGGACGGCGGGGTCGATGTCCCTGGGGACGGCAATGTCGATGAAGAGAAGGCCGCGGCCGTTGCGGCCAATCATGACGGGGGCGACGTCACTGGGCCCGACGATGTAGCCCTCCGCGGCGGTGCCACTGATCACGATATCGGCGGTGCCGAGCGCGTCCTGGATCTCTGCAAGAGCGACTGCCTGCGCGGTGGGGCCGATCTCCGACGCGAGCTCTCGCGCGCGCTTCAGAGTGCGGTTGGCGACGACGACCTGTGCGCCGCCGGTCTCCGCCAGAGCGCGCGCGGCGAGCTTGCCCATGCTGCCGGCGCTTATGACGAGAACAGTCCGGCCGGCAAGGTCGCCGAGGCTCTTGCGCGCGAGGGTGACGGCGGCCGACCCGACCGAAACGGCGTGCCTGCTGATGTGCGTCTCCGTTCGCGCGCGCTTGCCGGCGCTCACCGCCGAGTGGAAGAGCTTGGAGAGAACGCCGTTCAGCGTGCCCGCCTGGGTGGCAGCGGACATGGCGTCGCGCACCTGGCCCAGGATCTGGGACTCGCCGAGGACCATGGAGTCGATGCCGGCGGCGACGCGGAAGAGGTGGCGGATGGCGGCCGAATGCTGGTGACTGTAGAACCGCGATGGGTCGACCGACGTACCTTTGATCTCGTTCAGCAGAGCGATGACTGCGGCTGTGTGATCCGAACCTTGCGGTACCGTCGCGTAGACCTCCGTCCGGTTGCAGGTGGAGAGCATGACGGCGCCTCCGAGAGCCTCACCGAGGCGAGCGACGGCCTCCGCCATCTCGCCCGGCGAGAAGGCGAGCTGTTCGCGCTCCTCCACAGGCGAAGTGTGGTGGTTGAGGCCGACGCAGGTTACAACGGATTGCTGCGGCTTCATGACGCGCTTACCGGCTCGGATAGCGAGCGCAGTAGGCGCTCTTTGGCCTCCGAGCGCCTGCCGTCCGCGAGCATCTGCTTGAGTTCGGCGTCGAGGGCCTTGTTCCAGATATCGGCGTCCACCAGCATGTTCTTCTCCGTCAACTCCGCGCGCACTTCGGCGGCCAGCTCGAGCATCAGCGCAAAATCTTCGGTGAGGAACGCCTCAATCTCTTCGCGCATCTTGCGAGCCATCGCGGGGCTGGTGCCGCTCGTGGATACGGCGACGATGAGATTACCCTGCTGGGCGATGCCCGGCATGATGAAGTCGCAGAAGGGTGGATCATCGACGGCGTTGACCCAGACGCGACGCTCCTTGCCCTCGGCGGCTACGGTGGCGTTTACGGAGCGGTCGTCGGTGGCGACGAAGGCGAGGGTGTATCCTTCGAGGTCGCCCGGCTCATAGTCGCGCTTGAGGTGGAGGAAGCGGTCTTCCGTCGCTAGCGCTGCCATTTCCGGGTTGAGCTCTGGACTTACGACTGTGACCTTCGCACCGGCATTCAGCAGTCCAACCACCTTCTGGTGGGCGATGTTGCCGCCGCCGATAACGATGACGGCCTTGCCGGCGATGTCGAGGAAGACCGGGTAGTAGCGCATTCCCCCAGGACGCATGCTTGCGGCTACCGTCTGGCCGGCGACGCCATCGCTGCCTCGTCGTAGGACTCGGCGACGGAGAGGAGTTCCTGGTCCGCGAGGTTGGAGAGGTGCTCCCACATCTCCAGCACCTCGTCCGCCGTGAGGTCATTCTTCTGCGCTTCCTCTCGCGCCGCCTCGTCGAGGCGCTTGCGGAAGAAGGTGAAGCCTTCGAGCACATCGCGCAGGCTCAGGCCATCGCGGAAGAGGAGAGCGCCGTAATCGTGCAGGATCTCGCGGGCCTCGTCCAGCAGCTCGGTGCGGCGCGCACCCTTCGTGAGGTATTCGGAAACCAGGCCCACCAGCCGCCGGCCGTAGGTGCGGGCGGCGTCGCGGTCGTCGTCAGCGAGGCCGGAGTACCAGGTCTGGTTGCGGCCGCGCTGGAGGCGGCGGCGAATGCGCGAAAGGGCCACCTGGCTTATAGAGGTGAAGGGCTCGCGCGTGGTGACGCCCTGGCCGGACATCATCGCGCGCAGGTCATCTTCGGAGAAGCGGCGGTGGCCGCCCGGCGTGCGGAAAGAGCGGGTGTGGCCGGCATCCGCCCAGCGTCTGAGCGTCGATTCGTTTACGCCGAGGAGCTTGCAGGCCTGGCCGAGAGTGATCCAGCGGGTGTTCAGAGCCTCAGTGTCGTCTCGATAACGTGTCGTCGTAGCCACGGGCGAACCTCACTAAATTGTGCAAAACGGGGGGCGGTCGTGATTCTGTCCTAGATTTTATGGGCGATAGATTTGGCTGTCAACCGTGGACTTATTACAACGTTATGCCGATTTTCGAGAACTTCTTTGTCAGTTAGGAATCCGTTGTCTCCCCCTCTCCCGCGCAGGGGACAGGGGACGGGGGTGAGGACCCCCTACTTGGCTCCCTCCAGCGCGGCGCGGGTGTAGGGGACTATTGTCTGGAACATATCGACTCGCGAGTCGAGGTGCTTGCCGAGGCCGCTGAGAAGGCCGACGACCCGGCCGATGAGCAGGAACTCGCGGGGGATGTCCGTGATCGGGTTCGCGCGGATCGCCTTCGACATGCGCTGGTTCGCCTCGGCGACGAGGTCTGGGTCCGCGTAGGCGCGCCCCTCCTGACCGACCTCCGTGAAGCCGCGGCCAAGCTCGAGGAAGACCGCGGTGTCGCCGGGGTTCTTGACCTTGACGCCGAGGTCAAGGAAGGCCCCCACCATGTCGCCCACGTTCCAGGTGAGCATGGCGTTGACGAGGCGGGCGTAACCGAGGCGGAACCTGTCGTCGAGCTGCCGGCAGAGGCCGAAGTCGAGCATGATCAGCTTCGGCCCGGGCTGCACGAACAGATTCCCTGGGTGCGGGTCCGCGTGGAACATCCCGTGCAGATAGAGCTGCTCGCAATAGGCGTCGATCACAAGCTGCGCGACGGCCTGCGTGTCGATCCCCGCCCGCTCGAGGCCGGCGAGGTCGGTGATCTTCACGCCTTCGAGGTACTCCATCACTAGCACGCGGCGGGTGCTGTACTCCCAGATGATCTTGGGGACGATGATGTCATCGCGGACGCCGAAGTTCCTGGCGATCATCTCCGCGTTGTGGCCCTCGTTGATGAAGTCCAGCTCCAGCGGGACGTTGTGGGAGATCTCCTCGATCAGCGGGGTGAAGTCGAGGTTCCGCTCGAAGCGCGACAGGATACGAAGGAGGAAGCGGATGTTCCGCAGGTCGTTCTCGACGATACTCTGGATGCCCGGGTACTGCACCTTGACCGCGACTGTGCGCCCGTCCCAGGGGCTCGCTCCGTCTTGCGTGGCTCGGGGCCCCAGCCCCGAGAGGGACGCCGGACGCTTCAACCTCGCCCGATGCACCTGCGCGAGCGACGCGGCGGCGATCGGCTTCTCCTCGAACTCCGCGAAGACATCGGCGAGCGGCCGTTCGAGCTGGCGTTCGACGCGGCGCTTGATGATCGCGAACGGCCGCGGTGGCACCTGGTCCTGCAGCCGCGAGAGCACCGCGATGTACTCGTCCGGGATGAGGTCCGGCCGCGAGCCGACGATCTGCCCGAACTTGATGAGCAGCCCCTGCCGCCGGATCGCCAGGTCATACAGGTTGCGGGCGGAGGCAGTGTGATGCCGCGACCGCCGCTCCGCCGCATCTCTGATGCGAAGCCGCTTCTCGGCAAGCGTGATCCCCTTGTAGCCGAGGTAGACGCGCGCGGCGAGCGCGGTGGTGTCGAAGAAGCGAGCGAGGCGGTCTTCGGTGCGCATGGCCGTTCCAGTATGCGAGGAGCCGGGAGCAACGAGCAAGGAGACCGGAACCACGAAGGCACTAAGACACGACAAGATGGCGGGGAGGCTGAAGCTGCGGGTTTCAACCCGCAGTCCACCAAGCTGCCGTCCCTTCCCGCTCGTC
>CAYZLC010000131.1:0-5377 GCA_964479365.1 uncultured Dehalococcoidia bacterium | reverse complement strand
GCGGGCTCGACCCCGAGCTGGTGCGAGGATACGCCACCGGCGAGGTGTTCACCGCCACGCAGGCGAAGGAGATGCGGCTCGTCGATGAGTTGGGCGACCTCGAAACCGCGCTCGATATCGCCAGCGAGATGGGCAAGGCTCCCCGGCGTCTGCAATACGTCCGCCCGCGCCGCCCGTTACTTGAACGAATACTCGCCCGCAGTGGCACCTCCATCGCCCGCTCTATCGCGGCCGAAGTCGAGGAGCGCCTCTACCCCCGGATCGAGTTTCGGTAGGGCAGTCTAACATACTGCCTGCCGTCGCTTCGTTGACCCGAATAGATACTCACTCCTCGGGGGTCAGGCTCTCTACGCCGACGAGGTGGCGATCCCGAACTCACTTCATGCGCGGCACAAATGGTCGCGGCGAAGACAACATCTCAGCCGACGAGCCGGCGCTATTGGCCGGGTGGAGGCGTGCTCTGCGGCAGCCACTCGCACAGCACTCCATCAACGTCCGGGTCGATAACGTGGCCAGGACCAGCCGGATAGGCCTCGAAGAACGCCTGCGCCTCCCCCTGCGTCGCGAAGTCCTGGCACTGGCAGGTGTTGATCCCGCCGGCTATGCAGGGCGGCACCCTGGAGGCCTCGCCAACGACCTGGGCTTCATCGCTCACGCCGCCGGCCTCACTTGCGGCGCCCGGCGACGACTCTTCCTGGAACGAGGACGGCGCGATCACGAACTCGCGCGCCGCTCCCTTTGACAGCGACGAGATAAGCGAGATTCCCAGGATAAGCAGCGAGGCGGCCCACAGTCCCAACCACACCAGGCGGTCGAACCGCAGCTGAAACGGATGCTGCGGCGCGGCTTCCTTCAGGAGCCCCAAGCCTTGCCTGAGGAAGCCGCCAGCACGATCATTCCTCGTCTGCTCTCTCCGCGGTTGCGCCATCCGTGGTTGTGGCGCCCGCGGCCGGCTACGCGCCTGCGCGGTGTCCTCGCTGGAGATCTCGACATCCCAGCGATACGAGACTTTCAGCGGGATCTCCCGCGCCCGCAGAGCGCTCACGGCCTCCGGCTCCACGCCTGCCTCGACCAGAGCCGCGACGATGCGCTCGGCACGGCCGATGTTAGCGATCAGGCTCGCCTGGCCGCGGCGTTCGTCGCCCTCGTCGCGCACGGCGATCAGGATGCGCTCGTCCGTCGCTCCGTTCGTGCGGCCGTTCGACTCTTCCGCCATATCGCCCTCCCAGACGCAGGGCGCACGCTTATTGGGAAAAGCGACATCGCCCTTCGCTATGTCTAAAGGACGAGGAAGCGCCGAGTCTGTTACGGTGCCTATGAAAAACTTAAGGGCGCCCGCTGCGCAGCGGGCGCCCTTGCGGCTCTCGTTCGGCGGGTCTGAGGCTACTGGAACGTCGTCTCGATCCGCGCAGAGGCGTCGAAGAAATACTGGAACGTCTGGTTGAAGCGGTAGAACGCGTCTCGGCGGTACCCGTCGTTCGAACGCGCAAACCCCTCCGGCTCCTCGATGTCTATCGTGTTCAGCGTGTGATGCAGGTCCGCGCGCCCGTTCGCCTTGATATTCTCGATCATCTCTTTCCACTTGATGTACGGCAGCTCCAGCCAGAAGTCCGTGTTCTCCGCCTCCGTCACCGTCGCCTCGCGTACGTCCGAGATCTCGAACGCTTCGAACGTCATCAAGTAGTTCTTCGCCAGGTCCGGTATCTTGATGCCCACGAGCGCGTCGCACGTGCCGATGTGCTTGTATCCCGGATCATCGTTGACGATCTCCCGGATGGCGTTGAACCACTCTACCGAGGGGAACGTTGCTTTCGTCTTCACTTCTTGTGTCATGGGGCGAACTCCTTCTTAATCTTTCTCTAGCGTGTCACCCTGAGTACCGAAGGGTCTGTCCGGACATCCCATCTCCGCTGGCGATTGCGATTCGGGACCAGGCCTCGACGTAGCCCCGAGCCACGACGCGGGAACCAACTCACTTCACGGGCGGATTCTTCGTGCCTCAGAATGACAGTCCTCCGTCAGGCCGCCGCCGCTTCCGCGGGCTGTTCGATGTACTTCTTCAGCGAGGGATGCAACCGCTCCTTACGTTCGGGGAAGCCTGCCGCCGCCAGCCTTGAGACGTAATCGCGAATCCACCGCTGCTTGAAGTACTCGAGCTTCGCCACGCCTTCAGCGACCTGATTGCTCCCTGTGCCGCCGCCCAGCAGGATGATCAGGGCTTCGCGCAGCGGCACGTCCTTCTCTTCCTCGAAGGCAAACACCGCCTCCGCCTTGTTGAGGTAGCTGTGTACCTCCGCTCGCCGGTCAATATTCTTCGTCAGGAAGTACTTCAGGTGCTGGACGCCGTACGCCAGCTGGCGCCCGAGGTCCTGCATGCCGAGCCGGAACATCAGCGACTCCGCTTCGTTGCGCGCGACGTACTCGCCTAGCTGGTAGAGGCCCATGAGGTTGCTGGCCGAAAATATGTGCAGGACAGCCGAAGCCTCCGTCCAGGCGCGGGCGTCGATGATTGCGCGGTGGAAGTAGCCGGGGCTCTGAAGCCCCAGCCCGCCGCCGTTGCACATCGCCCGCTTCCGGAACACCTCGAACTGCCGCGCGTAGTCGAACGCCGCAGTCGACAGGAAGAGCTTCACCTCGTGGTATCCGTACGACATCTCCGGCAGCCACCTGCCGACGATGTCGCCGGCCAGCAGCCCGCGCTCGCAGAGGTGCGTGCAGAGCTGGCACATCGCCCGCTCGATCTCGTCCGGCAGTGGCTCGATGCTGTTCCAATCGATGTCGGTTGCCGGCCGCCAGCGCCGCTGGATCGCCTCTTCGTACAGGTCAGCCGAGTTGTCGGACCATAGCTCCGCCTTCTCATAGATGGAATAGCCCATCGGCGCGACGCCCTGCAGCGGGTAGGCGCCGCGCGGCATCTCCGTCTGGTACGGCCAGTGGTCCGGTATGTCGGCGTACGTGCTTACGTTGAGCATGCCCACCGTAAGCCCCTTCTTCCCGGGCCGCACGCGGATCCCCCACTCCGTGGGCACCTTCATCCACGATAGGTCCAGCGTCTGCGCCAGTCCGCCCTCCCGCGCCGCTTCCTGCTGCGCGATGAACCGCTCCGCCTGGTCCGCCCGGATGCCCGCCTCGATCTGCTTGGCGATGAAGTCCGGCGCCGCGCCCAGCGCTAACGCCCGCTTCACGAGGCTCTCCGGCCAGTCGTGCTTCGCCGCCACCTCCGCCAGCTCCGGCGGAACGTTGATCTCGCCGCCGGCGCGGATGCGCTCCTGGTCCGAGACGAACTGCTCAGCCGCCTCAGCTGTCACGCCCGGCATCCCAAGCTGTCCCTTGATAGCATCAATGGGGAACCCCAGCGCCATCGCCCGGCGCACCAGGTCCAGCGATATCCCCTTCTCCTCCGCGACCTGCGCCAGGTCCGGAGGCACTTCAACGGCGGTTCCATCTGCCATGGGCGTTTCTCCTTCTGGTATCAGACTCGTGTAGAGACGCCCCGAAGGCGCGTCTCAAACGCTTCGCTCAAGGCGTGGGCAAATGCCATTTAGCCACAGGGTATAGCCGCCGTCAAGGGGTCAACTTAGCGCCCGCTAAGGACGGACACTCGATGCGACTGCACCTCGACGCCCGGCTCAATCCAAATCATTTCTTTGTGCCTTTGTGTTGAATTGGCCTGTCGCAGGCCGCTACCGTCCGCGCCACTCCGGCGGCCGCTTCTCGATGAAGGCGTCGATCCCCTCCTGCGCGTCCTCCGTCATCATGTCGCAGGCGATCACCTCGCTTGCGAGCGCGTAGGCGTTCGCCAGCCCGAGCTCCAGTTGCCGGTAGAACATCTGCTTGCCGGACTTGATCGCGACCGGGCTCTTCGACACGATCGCGTCGGTCAGTTTCTTGACCTCGGCATCAAGCTCGCCCGCGGGAACAATGCGGTTCACCAGCCCCCGTTGGAGCGCTGTCTGCGCGTCGATGAAGTCACCGGTGAGCAGCATCTCCATTGCCTGCTTGCGGCCCACATTGCGCGCCAGCCCCACCGAAGGCGTCGAGCAAAACAGCCCGACGTTGATACCGGAGACCGCAAAGCGCGCATCTTCCGACGCGACCGCCAGGTCGCACATCGCCACCAGCTGGCAGCCCGCCGCCGTAGCGATGCCGTGCACCCGCGCGATCACCGGCTGCGGCATCTCCGTGAGCGTCATCATCATTCGGCTGCACTGCTCGAACAGCGATTGCTGGAACGCCTTCGCCGGGTTTGTGCGCATCTCCTTCAGATCATGCCCCGCGCAGAACGCCTTGCCCGCGCCGCTGATGACGACCACTCGCGCCCTCTCGTCTACCGCAATCGCATCGAGCGCCGCCTGCAGTTCGACGAGCAGGTCCTTCGACAGCGCGTTGAACTGTGCCGGCCGGTTCAACGTGAGAGTGACTACGCCGCCGCTCTCCTGCGTCAACAAAACCGAATGGTTGACCGCCCCTTCGCCCTTGGCGCTCATATCACCATCACAAAAATCAAATCTGCGACTCATCTGCGTCCATCTGCGGCTTACTTTTCCGCCGTCAGTCGATCGCGCTCGCCGACTTGACCTTCTCCCGCAGGATGAACTTCTGGATCTTCCCCGTTGACGTCTTCGGCACTACGCCGAACACCACCACCTTCGGCACTTTGAAGCGAGCGAGCTGTCCACGGCAGTGCTCGATGATCTCCTCTTCACTCACCTGCGTGCCGTCCTTCAACTCGACGAAGGCACACGGCGCCTCGCCCCACTTCGGATCGGGCTTGGCGACGACGGCCGCGGCGAGAACCGCGGGGTGGCGATAGAGCACGTCCTCGACTTCGATCGAGGAGATATTCTCGCCTCCGGAAATGATGACGTCCTTGGCGCGGTCCTTTATCTTTACGTAACCATCTGGCTGCATCACAGCCAGATCGCCGGAATGGAACCAGCCCCCGGCAAACGCTTCCTTCGTCGCGTTCGGGTTCTTGAGGTAGCCTTTCATCGTGATATTCCCGCGGAACATGATCTCGCCCATCGTCTCGCCGTCCCAGGGCACGTCTGTCATCGTCTCCGGGTCCATCACTGTCATCCCATCTTCGAGCACGTAGCGCACACCCTGCCGGCCGTTGAGTTCGGCCCGCTCGCCGACATCGAGTTCGGTCCATTCGTCGTGCTTCGCGCAGACCGATGCCGGTCCGTAGGTCTCGGTAAGGCCGTAGACATGCGTGAGGTCGAAACCGATTCGCTCCATCCCTTCGATCAGCGCCGTCGGCGGCGCCGCGCCCCCCATCATCGCGCTCACCTTGTGGTCGATGCCGACGCGCAGCTCGGCGGGAGCATTGATGAGCGTGTTGTGTACGATCGGCGCCCCACAGTAGTGACTCACC
>CAYZLC010000130.1:4048-5383 GCA_964479365.1 uncultured Dehalococcoidia bacterium | reverse complement strand
GAGGTGACGTCGCTCGTGCCGGCGGGCGCAGACCCGCACACGTGGGAGCCGGCGCCGAGCGATGTGCAGCGCGTCGCGGAGGCCGATATCGCCTTCGCCAACGGCCTCGACCTGGGGCCGGCGGCTATCAACGTGATCGATGCGAATCTTTCAGATGAGGCGGAGCTAATCGCCGTTGGTGAAGAGACGGCCAGAATGGGCGTCGAGCTGGTCACATCTCAAGAAGATGAGGAGCACGCGGGCGAGCAGCCCGATGATTTCGAGGGCGCTAACCCGCATCTCTGGTTGAACATCGAGAACGCGGAACTGTATGCTCGAGTTATTCGTGACGCCCTTTCGGATGTTGGATCTGGGGATGTTGATGAGTTCGATCGAAACTACGAGGCTTACCTCAATGACCTCAGCGAGCTGGACGCGTATGTTCGGCAAAGGACCAACTCCATTGGGGGCAGCCAGCGTAAGCTTGTCACGACTCATGATGCTTTCGGTTACTTCGCCGACTACTTCCGCTTCGAAGTAGTCTCGTTCGTCGCCCGTAGCCCCGGCCAGGAGCCTAGCCCCGCAGACGTTGCGAACCTCGCCCGTGCCATCGAGCGCGAGGGCGTCCCCGCCGTCTTCGTCGAGCCGCAGATCAGCGCCGAGAGCGAGATCCTGCGCCAAGCGGCCGAGGACGCCGGCGTAGAGGTCTGCACGCTGTACAGCGACTCTCTGGATGACAAGGTGACGAGCTACATCGGATTGATGCGCTTCAACGCGGACGAGCTGGCTCGCTGCCTGGGTGGAAATGGCGGTGGCTAGCGAACACGTCGTCGACGTGCGCGACCTCTCGGCGGGCTACAACGGTCATGCCGCGCTTGAGCACGTCTCTTTCACGATCGAGCCGGGATGCCTGGCGGGTCTGGTTGGCCCGAACGGCTCGGGCAAGTCGACGCTGCTCAAGGTGATGCTCGGGCTGCACCAGCCATGGTCGGGCGAGGTACTCATCTTCGGGCACTCTGAGCATCCCACGCACGGCCACGTCGGCTACACGCCGCAGACGGAGCTAGTGGACTGGACTTTCCCGGTGACCGTAATGGATGTCGTGCTGATGGGACGTTACGGAAAGCTTGGCCTCGTCCGGCGACCGGGACGGCGCGACCGCGAGCTGGCCACCGCCGCCCTCGAGCGCGTCCGGCTGGCCGACCGCGCCCGACGGCAGATCGGCGAGCTTTCCGGTGGTGAGCAACGGCGGGCGCTGATCGCGCGAGCACTCGCGCAAGAGGCGGACCTTCTGCTGCTGGACGAACCGCTCGCCGGCCTCGACGCGACCGCGCAACACGACCTCCTTCGTCTGCT
>CAYZLC010000130.1:0-4038 GCA_964479365.1 uncultured Dehalococcoidia bacterium | reverse complement strand
TGCGGACGGAAGGAAAGACGCTGTTCGTTGCCACGCACGACCTCTCGTGCGTAGCTGCTGACTTCGACCACGCCGTGCTGCTCAACCGCCGCGTCGTCGCCTTCGGCCGCCCTGCGGACGTTTTCACGGAGGAGAACCTTAGCGACGCGTTCCAGCGACACCTCTTCGTCCTGCCGGAAGGCACAACTATCGTTGGGTCATAGACGCGAATGATCGATTTCTTCAGCGATCCCTGGTCGTTCGAGTTCATGCAGCGAGCGCTGGTGGCGTCGGTGATCGTTAGTGTAGTGGCGGCCGTGGTCGGTAGCTTCGTTATCCTGAAAGGGATGGCGTTCATCGGAGATGCCCTTCCGCACGCGAGCTTCGGGGGCGTGGCCGTGGCGTTCGTGCTTGGTGAGAACCTGTACGTGGGCGGCGGCATTGCGGCGCTCATCACCGCCCTGCTGATCGGGTTCATCAGCCGCCGCGGCGTTGTGAAGTACGACACCGCGATCGGCATCCTCTTCGTCGCGATGTTCGCGCTCGGCATCGCGGTTGTCAGCCGAGAAAAGAACTACACTGCCGACCTGTTCTCGTTTGTATTCGGGAACGTGCTTGCCGTGAGCTGGGATGACGTGTGGCTCACGGCGGCCATCGCGGCGCTAGTCCTGGCGTTGACAGCGCTCTTCTACAAGGAGCTGCTCTTCACCGCGTATGACCCGACGATGGCCGCGGCGAGCGGCCTGCCTGTTGCCCTGATTCAATACGGCCTGCTTGCTTTGCTTGCTCTGACGACGGTCATCGCGCTGCAGACGGTCGGCGTCGTGCTGGTCGTGGCGCTGCTCGTGACGCCGGCGGCGACGGCGCAGCTCCTCGTGCGCAGCCTACCGGCGATCATGCTCCTGGGTGCGCTCATCGGCGCCGCGTCCTCACTCATCGGCCTCTACGTCGCCTGGCACGCGGATCTGTCAGCGAGCGCGTCGATCGTGCTCACAGCGACGGCGCTGTTCGTGCTGGTGTTCGTTTTTGCGCCGGGGCGTGGAGTTATGTGGGGCTCGCGCGCTGTGAAAACGAGGGGTTAGGGGCGCATCATGACGCGCCCCTTCAGGTTACAATGGGCGCGCCATGTTCACCGACATCGAGACGTTTCTCCGCTACTTCGATGGCGTACACCGCCGCGCGCTGCGCGATATCGGTGCGCTCCCGTCCGAAGCGGCGTCGTATCGTCCGGAGACCGGAGAGGGCGAAGGCGCCTGGGGGATCGGCCAGCTCGTAAGTCACATGGCGGGCTCACGGCTCTACTTCGCTCGGGCGTACCGCGGCGAGGGCTGGGTCTTCGATTTCCCGTTGCGCGATACGCAGTCGCAGGCGGACTGGCTGCCGTGTCTCGAGGAGGCGATGACGGAGTTCCGGCGCCGTCTCGAGGGCACGCCGCAGGAATGGCTCGCGCGGAAAGCGCAGATGATCGACTCGGATGGCACGCTCTCCGGCTGGCGTATCCTTATGATGTGCCTGGAGCACGACGTCCACCACCGCTCGCAGATCGAGACCTACGGGGGGCTCCAGGGCTGGCCGGTGCAGCATATCTACGGTCGCTCAGCGGAGCAGGTGGGCGCCCAGCGCGAACGACAGCAACGGCTGCATGCCCGTACCGATTCGGACTAGCCGCAAATACTCCACCGTGTAATCCGCGCAAATCCGCGATCCATCTGCGTCATCTGCGGCTAATTCGTCCTCGGTAGCAATCCCCTTACCCGCTGCGTCCTACAATAGTAGGTGGAATGCCGTTGAAAGACGCAGTCGCGGTAAAGAGCATCGACCGCAAGGCGAGGCTGCAGGTGCCGCACCAACCGGCGCCGAAGCAGAAGCCCGAGGCGCGCATCCACAACTGGCTCGAGGTGTACGAGGGGTACGACCTTGAGACGGCCAAGATCGAGGCTTACCGCTGTATTCAGTGCCCCGCTGCGCCCTGCCAGGTCGCCTGCCCCGTGAGTAATGACATCCCTGGCGCCCTGCTGAAGCTGGAGGACGGCGACGTCCGCGGCGCGGCGGAAATCTTTCGGGCGACGAACCCGGCGCCGGACATGTGCGGCCGCCTCTGCCCGCAGGAATCGCTCTGCGAGGGCCACTGCGTCGTCGGCAAGAAGGCGATACCGGTGGCCATCGGCAGGCTTGAGGCATTTATCGCCGATTATGAGCGGGATCACGGCGGGCGGCCGGTGCCCGACATCGGGCCGCCGAGCGGAAATCGAGTCGCCGTCGTCGGCTCGGGGCCGGCGGGACTGGCGGTGGCGGAGATCCTCGCGGTGCGCGGCCACGAGGTGCGGGTCTTCGAGGCGTGGCTGGCGCCGGGCGGCGTCCTGCGCTACGGCATCCCCAATTTCAAGATGGACAAGCGCCACGTGGACGATCAGGTCGAATTTCTGGAGCGCCTCGGGATTCAGTTCCAGTACAGCACCCGGATCGGATACGACATAACGGTGGACGGCCTCTTCGCCGACGGGTACGATGCCATCTTCCTCGGCCATGGCGCCGGGGAAGGGAATAAGCTCGGCGTTCCCGGAGAGGAGCTGGACGGCATTTACGCGGCGACGGACTTCCTCGTGCGCGCGAACCTGCCTTCGGCCGAGCTTCCGGAGTGGATGTGGGAACCGTTGGAGGTCGGAAAGCGAGTCGTCGTCATCGGCGGTGGCGATACGTCGATGGACTGCGTGCGTTCCGCCGTTCGCATGGGCGCGGGCGAGGTCTACTGCGTCTATCGTCGCACAGAGGCAGAGATGCAAGGGCGCGAAGAAGAACGCCGCCACGCAAAGGAGGAGGGCGTGAGCTTCACTTTCCAGGCGACGCCCGTCCGCTTCGTGACCGCGCCGGGCGAGAACCGTGTGCAGGCGGTCCGCTTCCAGAAGATGGAGCTAGGCGAGCCGGACGAATCGGGACGGCGGCGTCCGGTGCCGGTTATCGGTTCTGAGTTCGACATCGTGGCGGATACTGTCGTGATTGCTATCGGCTACAAGGTCGAGAAGCTGCTCTACCAAACGACCCCGGACCTTGAGGCGACGGACTGGGGGACGCTGAAGGTCGCCGAAAACGGCGCCACCAGCCGCGCGGGCGTCTTCGCCGCCGGCGACAGCGTCCGAGGTGCAGACCTCGTCGTCACGGCGCTCGCGGACGCCAAGCGCGCTGCCGCGGCGATGGACGAGTACCTACGGAACGGCACGCCGTAGCTGCAGACCTTCAGCTCTGTCGAACGCTGCTATACTTATTTCGCCATGGGTACGTTCACGGTCACCATCGAGGTCGGCGATCCGGGCGCTTCGAATTTCGAGAGCATCGAGGCGCTCGTCGATACCGGCGCTACGAACACGGTCTTGCCGAAAGCCCTCCTAGCACGACTTGGGGTAACGCCGCACGCCAAAGGCAACTTCTGAATCGCTGACGGCCGACGCATCGAGCTTGATATCGGCCGGACACGGGTAAGAGTGGATGGCCAGCAGGAGTTCACTCAGGTCGTATTCGGCGTGGACGAATCGCGTGCAATACTGGGCGCTGTCACACTCGAGGAGATGAGCCTGTCCGTCGACCCTGTTTCGCGGCGTCTCGTTCCCGTCGACAAGTACCTACTGTAGCGAGGCTCCTGCCTTTCACCCCCCTGTTAATAAATCGTCTCCATATACTCCGCGATCGCGTCGATGTGCACCTTCTCGACCGCGATCTCCGGCGCGTAGACGATCTCGTCCGCAGCCCAGACGAGGGTGGGCTGGCCCTGCTTGGCGACGCCGATGACGCCGTTCAGGAAGCTATGCACGTTCTCGTTGATGCGCAGCGTATTCGGCTTGATTGGCTCGGCCAACTTCCCGTCCTTGATTACGTATGAGTCCGCGACGACGGTACCCGTGAAATCGCCGGCGCGTAGGCCGTTGACCGGGTACGTGTACCAGATGCGCCCAATGTAGAGGCCGTTGCCGACGAGTCGGCACATCGATTCCGTGGACTCGATGTCCCCAGGGACGACGATGTTGGTCGCGTGGATGCCCGGCTGCGAGCTGAAGTGCCGCCCGC
>CAYZLC010000129.1:0-5441 GCA_964479365.1 uncultured Dehalococcoidia bacterium | reverse complement strand
TCTCCGCCTGAAGGAGGGACTTTTGGTCCTTCCTGCCTGTTCACTCTATCCGCGCTAGGATTTCAGCGGCATTCGTCGCCGCCCACGACGGGTTTCAGACCCGTAACGGTGCCCGCGATATCTTGCGCTATACTGTCCTCATTCCGTCCGAGGAGGCCCCGATGTCCCAGCAGCTTCAGTCGCAACGCCTCGACTTCAGTTCCGCCCGCAACCTACCGCCGGAACAAGCCGCCTTCTTCCATTTGGGCGAGCCGCAGCTCGTCGCGGAGGGAATCGCCTTCTTTCCAGCCCTCGGCAACTCCACAGCCTTCATAGACGAACACTGCTTGCTGATCGTGGACACCGCCCAGGAGCGGTTCACTCCCGCCATGCTGTCTGGCCTACGTGCTGACTATTCCCAGGCGCCCATCGAAGCCATCGTCTACACTCACGGTCATATTGACCACGTAACGGGCGCCGAGACGATCATCGCCGAAGCTGAGGGGCGCGGCGACCGGCGGCCAAGGATCATCGCGCATAGCGATCTGCCCGCCCGCTTCGACCGCTACCGGCTGCTGGCCCGCCAGAACGACCACATCAACCGCATTCAGTTCAACCTGCCGGCCGATGCCAAGCCTTTCTCTGACGCGGCGCTCACCTACCCCGATATCACCTACCACGACGGCATTACGACTACCGTCGGCGGCACTGTCTTTGAGCTGCACCACTGCCGCGGCGAGACCGACGACGAGACCTGGGTCTGGTGCCCTTCCAAGCGGGCGCTCTGTACCGGAGACACCTTCGTCTGGTGTTCCCCAAACGCCGGAAATCCATACAAGGTGCAACGCTACGCCCTGGACTGGGCGCGCGGGCTGGAGCAGATGGCCGCCCTGCGCCCTCTCCACCTGCTCCCCGGTCACGGCCCCGTCCTGTCCGGCGAGGAGCGCATCCAGGAGGCCCTTCTGAGCACGGCGCAATTCCTGCGCTCGATTCACGATCAGGTCGTTGCCGGCATGAATGAGGGTAAGTGGCTCGAGGACATCATCCGCGAGATCGACTGGCCACCCACCGATAAGCCCTGGCTACAGCCGGTCTACGACCATCCGGAGTTCATCGCCCGCAACGTCTATCGGCTCTATGGCGGTTGGTACGACGGCGACCCGGCCAATATCCTCCCCGTGCATTCGGAGGAGATCTCCGCCGCGCTCGTCGCCGCAACCGGTTCCGCCCCCATCCTCGCCCGGGCCCGCAAGCTGCGCGAGGACGGTGACCTGCAGCTCGCCTGCCACCTCACCGACTTCGTTCGCAAGGGCGAGCCGGAGAACCGTGAAGCGTGGGAGCTCTGGCGTGACCTCTTCACCGCCCGTGCCGCCAAAGAGACTTCCCTCATGGCCCGCGGCGCCTTCCACTCCGCCGTCCGCGACGCTGAGGAGCGGCTCGGTCAACTGGAATGACTGACACCGTAGGCCCGTTCGAGCTCATTGAGCCGCTACGTTCTCTTGAGCGCCCTCGTCTCCTCATGGCCCTGCAGCCTTGGATCGACGTCGGCGCCGTGGGAACCATGGCTCTCGGCTTCCTCGAGCAGCTATGGGGCACCCAGGAGATCGCTAAGTTGAGGCAGCCCGGAGTCTTCTACGACTTCAGCCGCTATCGCCCGATGCTTTTTCGCCGCGAGGGCGAGCGACACGTCGCTGTGCCCAACACATTCTTGCGGCACGCGCGAACTCCAGCCGGAGATGACTGGCTCTTCCTTCACGCTCTCGAGCCGCACTCCCACGGTGAAGACTACGTGGACGGAGTGATGGGCCTCCTCCGCCACTTCGGTGTGCGACAGTACACCCTCACCGGCTCCATGTACGCTCCTGTGCCGCACACCCGCCCGCCCGTCGCCAGCGGCGGCACGGCGAACGATGCTCTGCGCGATCAGTTACACAGCGCCGGCGTCAAAGAGAGCAGCTACGAGGGTCCTACCACGATACTCGCCACTCTTCCACAGATGGCATCAGCGCATGGGACGGAAACCGCGAGCATCATTGTCCAGCTCCCCGCTTACATCCAGCTGGAACGCGATTATTGCGGGGCGCTATCGCTTCTCGAGATTGTCTCTCGTGTCTACTCCCTCGGCCTGGACCTCGATTCTCTGCGCCAGGACAGCGATCGCCAGCGCCAGGCGATGGAGGAGTCGGTCGCACAGAATCCCCAGCTCCAGGCGATGGTGGCGGAGCTGGAGCAGGCCTACGACTCAGAGACACGCGAGGAAGACGAAGAAGGCCCAAAGCTCTCTCCCGAACTGGAAGGCTTCCTGAAAGACATCGAGACCCGACTGGAAAACCCCGACTAGCGGCAGCTACCAGCTCCCGCCTCCTCCGCCCCCGCCACCGCCGCCGGATGACCCGCCCCCGCCGAAGCCGCTACTCCCGGAGCCACCCGGCGTCGACGCCATGACGCCGGATACGCTCGACGAGAAGTCGCCGAGACTGTCGGCGAACTGCCCCGGCGCGAACCCGTGGCTTCCCACGTACCAGTAGGTTTCCCGTCCCTCGAGGCCCAACCCCTCGAACGCTTTCGCCCATTTTTTGACGCACCCGTAGACGATTGCGTACGGCAGGTATTCCTCGAAGAGGTTTGCCTTCTCGGCGAAACGCTGCCTCTCTTCTTCCGCCTCCGTCATATAGAGGCGAAAGCCGAGACAGCGGCGGTAGAGCTGGCGCCCCTCTGCCGTGCGCCGGGGCATCAGATGAGAAAGCGCGAACAATGTGAGTCCGCCCGCGGCGATGGGGACTCCTACCAGTCCACCGCCGAGCGCGGCTCCCAACAGGAATGTGATTAGGCCCCCGATCACAGCTATGACGATGCCCGCCACTCTGTAGAGCATCCGCACCTTCTCCGGATCGCGTGGAAACAGCTTCAGCGACTTCACCGACTCCTTGTATAGCTCGCCCTTCACCTGCGCCAGGTCGTCGTGGAACTTGTTCTTGAGCTCGCTCAACTTCACCGACGGATTGCCGTCAAAAAGGGCGCTCTTCAGTGTGCTTTCATACGTCAGCAGCCCATCGGCCGGCACGTCCGTTTCGGCGCCGTCCTGCTGCTGGAGTTCATAGTCCTGGCTCCTTAAGACTCCGAAAATCCCGCCTTTCGGCAGCTCTTTGATCACGACATGCCGCCGGACCGCGAGGTCCACGATCGTTGCGCTCACGTCCAGCGTGTCCGCCCGCTCGTCCAGCAGAAGGCCGATCTCCGCAGGCCGCAGACGCTGGCCGCGCCCCACATCCGGCGGCTGGTATTCCACGACGACAGTCTCTCGCGCGAACAGAGGCTTCAGCGCCGCCTGAGGGTTTTCGCTCAAGTAATATTTGTCGCCGTACCATCGATCACGCCCGGCGACCCACCACTGCCGGGCGAGGGCGGCGAGGACAGCCGCTGCCGTGAGCAACGTCGCCCCGATCGTGACGGCATTGACCTCGAAGAGGTTCCCAAAGCTCGTGTCGATTAGTGGCTCATCATTGACGGGCACCAATTGCGGCAGGCCCACTGCAATCAGCCCCTTACGCAGGCCGACGACCAATGTCAAGCCGGAACTCGGCCCCATCGCCTCGCTTGCCTGGAACGAAGCGGAGTTCTGATCTCCGGACGACACACAAGGGTCCGTCGAGCCGGTTGGCCCCTGGTAGCAGGCTATCCGCTCGATACCAGGTGCCGGTGCGCTCACGACAGCGGACGCCGCCTCGATTAGCACAGGCCACTCGTTCCCAGTGACGTTCCAGTACAGCTCATCGCTATCGAGGAAAGGGTTCAAGCCATCGTTAATGGTGTACCCAATCACGTAGCGCATCCGGCCGCTCACCAGTTCGTCCGGATCGCCGATCTTGATCCGGATGTTGGGGCCGGAGTCGCTAGTCTCGAATGGGACCGGCGTCATCCCATCCGTCACGGATACGCCCGTGATGCCGATCAGGCGGTTCGATTTCTCGTCATATTCGTACTCCACCGGGATGTCGCGGAAGATACCGTGCCGTTCGAGGCTGCCGAAGTCCACGATTATGTCCTCGGTCGCCGCCACTGTGCCGCTCTCGTCCAGTATGTAGCGGGCATCGAACGAGCGAATAACCCAGTCCTCCTCCGTCCCGAGGGCGGCCGCCACAGGCGCAACTGCTATGAGCCCGGCAACAACCGCAATGACTGCAAAACCGTGGCCACAGAACCGGTTCATGGCACCATTGTATTGCCGTCCGTGACGAAGGTCACAGACGCCGTGTGACTATCGTCACAGCAAAGGCGTAACTGTGGAACTATGCTTAGGCTGACTAAAAAGACGGAGGTGTGTCATGATCCGAATGCCGACAATAGCGATCGACCGGCCATGGCCGCTCCCCCGCGGCCGCAGGCAGCCGACACGGCCGACGAGCATCACCGATAAGGCCGAACGGGCGATGGTCCGCGAACGCATCAACGCCCTCGCCGACGCAGAGCGAACCGTAGTCTTGAGCGCAAGCCTGAACGGACAGCGCTTGATATAGCACCCCCACCTGCGGGTCTGGCTAGACTGACCTTCCCGCAGTTCGGACACCGGCGCCCGCGCCGATTGCCGGCGGCGCGGCGCCGGTTTTGTTATCCCCTTGTCATCGACTCTCTTGATAAATTGACGCGCCCGTCCTTCCTTCCGTCGCAGAATGAGCGCAAGCTCAACGGAAAAGGAGGAATCACATGTACATCGGAATCGGCACGGTAGTCCTTATACTCGTCGTCCTTCTGCTGCTCATTCTCCTCTTCTTAGAAGGAACGCTTCGCAGCAAAGAACGGTAGCCGGCGGCCTTTGGGCGCGGGCTACCTCTTGTCTAGCGGGGTGTATTCGCGACGGCCTGCCCCGACGAAGATCTGCCGCGGGCGCGCGATCTTCTGCTCGGGATCTTCTATCATCTCTCGCCACTGCGCCAGCCACCCCGCCGTGCGCGGAATTGCGAACAGCACAGGGAACATGTCCACCGGGAAACCGAGGGCCTGGTAGATGATTCCCGAATAGAAGTCCACGTTCGGATACAACTTGCGCTCCACGAAGTACTCGTCTTCGAGGGCGATGCGCTCCAGTTCGAGCGCGATCTCCAGTAGGGGGTTCACGCCTGTCACCGCGAACACTTCGTCAGCCGTGCGTTTGATAATGCTGGCCCGCGGGTCATAGCTCTTATAGATGCGGTGTCCGAATCCCCAGAGCAACCCTTCGCCGCTCTTGACGTGGTTTACGAATTGGGGGACGTGGCCCTTATCGCCGATCTCCATCAGCATCCTGATTACGGCTTCGTTGGCGCCGCCGTGCAGGGGGCCATAGAGCGCAGCCGCCGCTGCCGCGGTCGCAGAATACGGATCTACATCAGAGCTGCCGACGGACCGCATCGCGTTGGTGCTGCAGTTCTGCTCGTGGTCGGCGTGCAAGATGAACAACACGTCTATTGCCCGCTCCAGGACCG
>CAYZLC010000128.1:0-5458 GCA_964479365.1 uncultured Dehalococcoidia bacterium | reverse complement strand
CCGCACGTCCGCCTGCACGAATTCCGCCGCCGGGTTCAGCGCCCCGAGGTGCCCCGCGACAAGGTTGTCGAGCACCGTAACGTCATGCCCGCCGTTGATCAGTTGATCGACGGTTACGGAGCCAACATAGCCCGCGCCGCCGACTACGAGGATGTGCATGGCATGGCCGTGAGGGCGATTGGCTGGGCGCAATCGGGGCGTAGGGGCGTAGCAAGATCAGAGACAGCGTTGCTATTCAGAGATGAGGTTCGGGAGCTTGCTACGCCCCTACGGGACGCCGATCGCCTAGCCGTCAAACCGCTTGAACACCAGGCAGGCGTTCTGCCCGCCGAAGCCGAAGCTGTTCTTGAGAACGATCCCCACGTCCACCTTGCGCGCCTCGTTCGGGACGTAGTCGAGGTCGCACTCGGGGTCGGGGTGATCGAGGTTGATCGTCGGGTGGATCATCCCCGTCTGGATCGATTGCACTGCCGCGATGGATTCGACCGCGCCGGCGGCGCCGAACGAGTGCCCGATCATCGACTTCGTGGCGCTGATCGGCACTCGATAGGCGTCCTCGCCGAAGACGTGCTTGATGGCGAGCGTCTCTGAGGCGTCGTTCAGCTTCGTCGAAGTACCGTGTGCGTTGATGTAATCGACCTCCGCCGGCTCGACGCCCGCGTCTTCCAGCGCCCAGCGCATCGCGTTCATCGCCCCTTCGCCGTCGACGCACGGCGCGACGACGTGATAAGCGTCGTTCCCCGCGCCGTAGCCCGCCAACTCCGCCAGGATGGGCGCCTTCCGCGCGCGCGCGTGCTCCAGGTTCTCGACAACGAAGATACCGGCAGCCTCAGCAGCGACGAAGCCGTCGCGCTCGGCGTCGAACGGGCGGCTCGCCTTATTGGGCTCCTCGTTGTACGAGGAAAGAGCGCGGATGACGGCGAAGCCGGCGAGGCCAAGCTCGCACAGAGTCGCCTCGGTGCCACCGGTGATCGCGACATCCACACGACCGGAACGGACCAGATCGAGCGCATCGCCGATCGCCTGCGTGCCAGCGGCGCAGGCGGTGATCACAGTATTGTTGTACCCTTTGGCGCCGACATGCAGCGCGATATGAGCGGCGGCCATGTTCGGCAGCATCTTCGGATAGTAGAACGGGTCTATCTTCATGCCGCCCTTCTCATTTATCGTGCGCACCGCCTCCTGCGTCTCGTTCAGGCCGCCGATGCCATTGCCGATAAGGACGCCGACCCGTGTGCGCTCAACTTCGTCCATGTCCAACTCAGCTTGCTTGAGCGCCTGCTGCGTGGCCGCGATGGCGAACTGGCTGAAGCGCGCCATGCGACGGGCGTCGCGGCGGTCCATGTGCTCTTCGGGATCGAAGTTTTTCACTTCGCCGGCTATGTGGATCGGGTAGGCGGAGTGGTCGAAGCTGGTAAGGATGTCGATGCCGGATTTGCCCGCGAGGCAGCTCTCCCAGAACTCGTTGACAGAGTTACCGATCGGCGTGATCGCGCCCATGCCCGTCACGACGACGCGGGTGCCGTTCCTGCCGTTGCTTCCGTTCCGGCCTGCCATACTCACCTCCAGGCGTTAATCTCTTGTTAGCCTGTCGTCAAACCTAATACATGAGCCCGCGCTTCGGCCGCAACGAAGAGCGAACCTGCCACACATATTAACGCCCCTCCGCCCGCAGCGGCTATCGCCGCGTCGACCGCCGCAGGAACGTTATCCATAATTTCAGTGTCTACGTTTAGCCGCCCGAACGCCTCGGCGATCCGTTCCGGCGCCATCGCCCGAGGGTGTTCTGCCCGCACGGCCATCACGCGCGAAGCCAGCGGCGCCAGCTCCTCCGCCAGCCCCTCGATATCCTTGTCCGAACCGCACCCGATTACGAACAGCGCCCGGTCGCACGCAAAGTACTCCACGAGCGTCTCCGCCAGCCGCCGCGCCGAATCGCGGTTATGCGCCCCATCCGCGATCACGAGCGGGTCCTCGCGCAGGACTTCGATGCGGCAGGGCCAGCGGACGTTGGCGAGGCCGTCTGAAATCCAGGTTTGCTCCTCGTCGTACCACTGCTCACGAATCCGGTCGCGGAGCGCGTTGGCGCAGGCCACCGCTGTTGCCGCGTTTTCGATGTGGTGGGCGCCGAGGAGCGGCAGGCGCGTTTCGATCGTGCCGTGCGGCCCTTCGATCCGAATCTCTTGGCCGTGCAGATCATGCGAGACCTTTTGCCAACGTAAGGCGCTCGCGACATCGACAACTGTTGCACTTGCTGTGTCTGCGAACTGGCGGATAACGCGGATGACATCATCGTACAGTTGCGGAGCCATGACCGCGCTGCAGCCCGGCGAGATTATGGCGGCCTTCTCGCGAGCAATCTGTTCGACGGTATCGCCGAGGATCGCCGTGTGCTCGAGCGAGATAGGCGTAATGACGGCGACTTCCTTGCTCTGAAACACATTGGTGCTATCCACGCGCCCGCCCAGTCCGGTTTCGATCACCTGCGCCTGCAAGCCGTCTTCGCGAAAAGCGAGGAATCCGATCGCAGTCAGCAGGTCGAACGTCACAACCTGCCGGTCGCCAAGGGACCGGCTTGGCGCACCGGCTGCTGGTCGAAGCTGCTCCTCTACGAGGCGGGCGAACCGGCTCTTAGAGATCGGTTCGTCACATGACCGAATTCGCTCGCAATAGGAGTGCAAATGGGGGCTGGTGTAGAGGCCTACTCCTAGGGGATAGCGGCATAGAATCGAAGCCACCATCGCCGCCACGCTCCCCTTCCCCTTGCTCCCCGCGATGTGCACCGTCGTCCGCCCCAGATGCGGGTTTCCCAGCCGCTCCAGCAGCGCGAGCATCGGCCCTACGTCCGGCCGATCCTGAAAGCGCCCGCTGCGCTCGAAGTCCACGAAGGAGAGGAGCCACTCGATCGCTTCGTCGTAATTCACGGCGTTAATTCAACACTCAGACACAAGGTCACGAGGACAAATATTAAACCTTGGTGTCTTAGTGCCTTTCTGGTTCCTCGGACGCCACCCCCAGCAGCCGCTCCCGCGTGACGAGCACGCCCTCCGCTAGCAGCTGCTCGATCGCGGCCTCGTCGTACCCCAGCTCGCGCAGCACCTCCGGCCCGTGCTGCCCCAGCGACGGTGGCGGCGTCCGGCCATCCGGCGGCGTTCCGCTCATCCGCATCGGCGAAGCCGGCATCCGCAGCCCACCGAGGACGGGGTGCTCCATGCTCACCATCATCGCGTTCGCCTCCACGTGAGGGTGCTCGAACAGCTCCTCCGGGAAGTTCACCGGGCCGCACGGCACGTCGGCGGCATCCAGCGCCTCGATCCATTTGTCCGTCGTCCGCTCCCAAAAGGCGTTCTCGAACGCCTCCACGCTTGCCTTGTGCGCCTGCCGCACCTCCTCCGAGAACCAGTCGTACGCCATCCCATCTACCGTTGCGTCTTCTATGCCCAGCACGTCGCGCGTCGCCCGCCGCTGCCGGTTATTCAGGCATGCGACTGCGATCAACCCGTCCTTCGTTTCGTAGACTCTGTAGTAGTTGTTCCGCCCGCGTGGCGGCACGTACTCTGCCTTCAGCTTTGCCGCCTCCTCGTAGCGCAAGCCGCCCTTGCGCCGCTCCGCCAGCTCGGCCAGGAACCCCTCCCGTACCGGGCGGTCAACCTCCTCCACCGAAAGCAGTGGCCGGTATTGCGCCGCCAGCCCCGACGCGAACAGGTTCGTCTCGATGCGCTGCCCCTGACCGCTGATCGTGCGCGCATACAGTGCCGAGACGATCCCGTACGCCATGAACATCCCCGTCGTCAGGTCCGCCACCGCCAGCGTGCTGATGAACGTCGGCACCCCGCGCTCCAGCTTGTTCTCGTACAGGACGATACCTGTCGCCGCCTGCGATAGGATGTCGAAACCCGGCCGCCCTGCGTACGGGCCCTTTTCCCCGAATGCGCTGTTCTCGCAGTAAACGAGCGCCGGGTTTAGCGCCGCAAGCGACTGATGGTCGAGGCCCAGGCGCTCGGCGACCCCAGGACGGTAGTTCTGGACGACGACGTCAGCCCCGGCGCACAGTCTGCGCGCAATATCTCGTCCCTCCGCCCGTTCCAGGTCCAGCGCGATGCTGCGCTTGCCGCGGTTCACGCCCAGGAACCCGCGGCTCTCGTACGGCGCCACGGGGGCGGTGTGCCGCCAGGCGTCGCCCTGCGGGCGCTCCACCTTCACGACGTCCGCGCCCATGTCCGCGAGCATCATCGTGCAGTAAGGCCCCGCGATGTACTCGCTGAAATCGGCCACTCGAATGCCCGCCAGCGCGCCCGTCATGGCCGCATGGTATGCGAACTACGCAACCCCCGCAATCGCCTGCCGCTGCCCGCTGACCATCACCCATCACCCGTCACCCCGTTATGCGCTTATTCGCTCTCCATCCGTTGACGACCCCGTTGTCCACAAGATCACGATTGACAAAACTAGAACATTTGTCTAACAATTAGCAAGCATGGTCCGTATCTTGCACTTTGCTGACCTGCACCTGGACCGCTCCTTCGCCGGCCTCAGCGTCGCACCCAGCGAGGCCGCCAAACGGCGAGAGGAGCTGCGGACCGCCCTCCGCCGCATCATCGATCTCGCTCTCGAGCTGAACGTCGATGCCCTCACGGTCGGCGGCGACCTCTACGAACACGAGCGCGCGGGCGCCGATACCGGCAACTTCATCGCTGCCGAGTTCGAACGCCTCGCCCCGAAACCGGTCTTCGTCGCCCCCGGCAACCACGACCCCTACGTGCCTGACAGCCTCTACTGGCGCCTCCAATGGCCGTCGAACGTCCATATCTTCCAGAGCATGTCCTGGGAGGCCGTGGACCTCTCGGACTCGGTGACGATCTGGGGGGCAGGCCACAAAGGGCCGGCTATCCGCGATAACCTCCTCGGCGCCCTGACCGTCGACCGCGCCCGCACCAACATCGCCCTCCTGCACGGCTCCGACATGTCCGCCGTGCCGGAGGGCAAGGACGCCCACTGCCCCTTCACCCGCGACGACATCGAGCGCTCCGGCATCTCCTTCGCGCTCCTCGGCCACTACCACGAGATGCGGCTCCGCCCCCTGGAATCGCCCCGCTACGCCTACCCCGGCACCCCCGAGCCGCTCGATTTCAGCGAAGAGGGTGAGCACTACGTACTGCTGCTGACAGCGGACGCTCGCGGCGTTTCCGTGGAGCCACACAAGATTAACGAGGTCCAGTACCAGACCCACACTATCGACGTCTCTGAGATGTCCACGTCCGACCAGATACGCGCCGCCATCAAAGCCCTCGCGGGCGACGGCGATTCCACCAGAGCGATCACCAGGATCGTCCTCGCCGGTCAGCCCGAGCAGGACCTCGACATCGACCATGACGCGCTCCTATCCGCCGCCGCCCAGGACTTTCGCTACCTCGATATCGTGAATCGCACCGACCCGCCCTTCGACCTCGAGCAGATC
>CAYZLC010000127.1:0-5458 GCA_964479365.1 uncultured Dehalococcoidia bacterium | reverse complement strand
GTCTCTTCTTAGGTGACGCGAGCGGTGGGGCAAACGCCCGCGCCGATGTGGCGAGCTACTCCTTCACGCAGCCACGGGTCATCAGCCAGAACCCGGTGGGCGGAACGTCGGTTTTGGCTGGCTCCGCTGTTGATCTGACGGTGGCAACCGGCCCAGCGACCGCAACTGTCCCCGATGTGGTGGGCTTGGCGCAAGCCAATGCACAAGCCGCGATTGTTGCCGCCAGTCTGACCGTCGGCACTATCACTACGGCGAACAGCGACACTGTGCCAGCCGGGTATGTGATCAGCCAGAATCCCATTGGGGGGACGGCTACTGCGCCTGGATCCGCAGTGGGCTTGCTGGTGTCTCTTGGGCCATTGGACACAACGCCGCCATCAATCAGCGCCGTGCAGGTGAACGATATTACGAGCAGTGGAGCCACAATTAGTTGGGACACCAATGAAGTGGCCGACTCTCAGGTCGAATATGGCCTGACCACCACCTACGGCATTTCGACCACACTCAACACCACCCTGGTCATCAGCCATTCAGTCCCGTTGACCGGCCTGGTTGCAAATACACCGTACCACTTCCGCGTGTTGAGCAAGGACGCGGCGGGCAATCGGGCTGCCTCTGGTGACTTCGTCTTTCGGACGCTGTGCGTCCCGGGCACAAGCTGCTGGTCTTCCACCTCACCGATGAATGTGCCCCGTGTCTTCCACACGGCGACACGGCTCCCTAGCGGAAAGGTCTTGATTGTTAGCGGCGCGGCTCCTTACTGCTGTGGCACTAGGAGTGTCGAATTGTACGACCCTGCCACAGATATCTGGACGCCCGTTGCCAGCCTGAACACCGCTCGCGTTTGGCACACGACGACGCTGCTGCCTAACGGCAAGGTGCTTGTAGTCGGCGGCTCGACAGATGGCTGCTCCTGCAGTCCGCCTTTCTCGAGTGCGGAACTATACGACCCAATCACGAATAGCTGGACATTTGCCGCCAGCATGAGTGTTCCCCGACAAGCACACACAGCGACCCTGCTCCCCAATGGCAAAGTGCTTGTCGTAGGTGGCACTCCCAGTGGCACTAACACTCACTCCACTGCTGAGCTATATGACCCCACCGCGAATACTTGGTCTCCCGCCGCCAGCATGAGCACCCCCCGGGCCAGTCATACGGCAACGCTATTGCCTAATGGCAAGGTCCTCGTCATCGGCGGCGGTACGAATTATTTGACCGCTATAGTGAGCGCTGAGCTGTACGACCCCATCACGAACACCTGGTCGCCCGTTGCCAACATGGCTATCGATCGGTACTCCCATACGGCGATGCTATTGTCGAATGGCAAGGTCCTTGTGGCCGGGGGCCGAAGTTATGGCCTCACCTTCTACCACGCGAGCGCCGAGCTGTACAACCCCGCCACGGACTCCTGGACTACTCTGCCCAGCATGCACTTCGCGCGCGCAGGCCACCAGGCGACTCTTTTGGGCGATGGCACGGTGCTCGTCACAGGTGGCAGTGATGGCACCAACTCCCTTACGAGTGCTGAACTGTATGACCCGATGACGAATGCCTGGTTGTCTACCGCCAACATGGGCACTGCTCGTGCCTACCACACGGCGACGATGCTCGACAGCGGCAGAGTTCTTATTGCTGGCGGATTTAGGTTGGTCGGGTCTACCATCATACTCGCAGGGGCAGAGCTTTACACCCCTGTGATCGTCATCCCACCGCCCGACACGACGCCGCCCATCATCAGCGCTGTGCAGGCGCTGGAAATCACCAGCACCGGGGCAAAGATCCACTGGGTCACCGACGAAGGGGCCGACTCGCAGGTCATGTACGGCACTACCCCGGCCTATGGCTCACTGACTCCGCTCGACCCCAACCGGGCCACCGGCCACGATGTGGTCTTGACGGGCCTGACGGCTGGCATACTCTACCACTATCGCGTCCTCAGTCGAGATGCCTCTGGCAACCTGGCCTTCTCGGACGACTTTACGTTTACGACCACGTCTGCTCCGCCGACAGATACCCCAACCCCGACTCGCACACCGACCAACACTTTCACCCCTACACCGAGTAACACACCCACGGCAACGCCAACCGGCACGCCGACCGCTACTGCGACAGCGACGCCGACCAACACCCCATCCTCTACGCCAACTGACACACCCACGTCCACGCCGTCTAGCACACCAACTCCGACAGCCACACCATCCAACACGCCGACCAGCACGCCCACGCCGACGCTAACGGCAACCTCGACCACAACTCCGACCTCTACCCCATCCGCGACGATCACGCCAACACCCTCTGGCCCGCCACCTACGGTAGCAATCACCAGTCCTCTTGAAGGCGCTACACTCACCGCTCCCACGGACGTCGTAGGAACGGCCAGCAGCGCCACCCTGCTCAACTGGAGGCTGGAATATCGCCTCACGAGCGACTCCACCTGGACGACGTTTGCCACAGGGGCCGCCTCCGTGGTCAGCAGCACGTTAGGCGTCTTCGATCCCACGCTGCTGCTCAACGGCATCTACGAGATTCAGTTGACGGCTACCGACGTCTCAGGACGATCTTCGGCCACATCGGTAGATGTAGCCGTGGAAGGCCAGCAGAAGATCGGCATCTTCACGCTCTCTTTCACCGATTTGGAAGTGCCGGTGGCCGGATTGCCCATTCAGGTGATCCGCACCTACGACAGCCGGGACAAGCGCCTCGGCGACTTTGGCGTGGGGTGGACGCTAGACATCAAGAGCGTCCGGCTGCAGGAGAACGGAGTATTAGGCGACAACTGGCAGATCACCAGTACCGGCGGCTTCATCCCAACCTATTGTATTCAGCCGAGCCGGCCCCACCTGGTGACAATCACGCTTCCAGATGGCACGGTCTATAAGTTCCAGCCTAACCTCAGCCCACAATGCCAGCCATTGTTCCCGCCGAGCGAGGTGACCCTGGGCTTCACACCTCTGATTGGGACCAACGCGACACTAACGCCTCTCGGTAACAATGCGCTCATTGTGGCTGACACCTCCGTCGGCCCAACCCAGTTGCTGGATAGCAGCACCGCTATGCCCTATGATCCCGACCGATACCAGTTGACTCTGCAAGATGGCCGGGTGTTGGTCATTGACCAGCAGGCTGGCCTTCAAAGCATCACCGACCTCAACGGCAACCAACTCACGATTACGGCGAGAGGCATTACCCACTCCAGCGGCAAGAACGTCACCTTCACCCGCGACGCGCAGAATCGCATTACGCGCATTACGGATCCGTCGGGACTGACCGTCAATTACACGTATGACGCGCACGGCGACCTGGTGTCGGTGACCGACCAGGCGGGCAACATCACGACCTTTACTTACAACAGCACCCACGGCCTGTTGAGCATCCATGACCCGCGCGGCATTCAGCCCATCCGTAATGAATACGATAGCGGCGGCCGATTAATCGCCCACGTAGATGCCGATGGCAACCGCATCGAGTACACCCACGACCTGAACGCCCAGCAGGAGGTCGTCGCCGACCGCCTGAGCAACGAGACGATCTACGAATACGATCTGCGCGGCAACGTCATCCGGCAGACGGATGTCCTGGGGAATGTGACGCTGTACACCTACGATAGCCGCGATAACCTGCTGAGCGAGACCAATGCGCTCGGCCAGACCACCACCTACACCTACGATGCCCAGAACAACCTGTTGAGCACGACTGATCCATTGGGCAACACCACCCACTACACCTATAACAGTCGTGGGCAGGTGCTGACGACGACTGATCCGCTGGGCCGTGTGACTACCAACACCTACGATGCCAACGGGAACCTCCTCTCGACCCGCGACCCGCTTGGCAACGTGACGAGTTACACGTACACGGCAAGTGGACTCCGGGCCTCGATGACCGATCCGTTGGGGAACGTCACGCGCTACGAATACGATGGCTTCGGCCACCTCACCCGGCAAGTTGACCCGCTCGGCCATGCGACGATTTATACCTACGACGTAAATGGCAACCAACTAAGCCAGACGATGACCCGCACCACGACCTCGGGTGTGGAGACATTGGTCACCACCTACCAGTACGATGCGCTCAACCGGCTGGTCAAAACCACCCACCCGGATGGTTCGATGACGCAGACCGAATACAACAGCATCGGTAAGCAGAGCGCGACGATTGACCAGCTTGGTCACCGGACTACCTTCGCCTACGATGACCAGGGGCGGCTGATTCGCACCACCTACCCCGATGGCACGTCGGAGTCGTCCACCTACGACGCCGAGGGACGCCGCGTCACCAGCACCGACCGCGCCGGTCGCACGACGACCTTTGCTTACGACGCGTTAGGTCGTCTGGTGCGAGCTACCTATCCAGATGGCGCGCACACCGACACGACCTACAATGCTATCGGCCAAACCGTCGCCACGACAGACGAGCGTGGGAACATCACACGGTACGAGTATGATGCCGCCGGCCGTCAGACGAAGATCACGGATGCCCTCGGCAATGTGACCCGATTCACTTACGACGCGAACGGCAATCAACTCGCGATGACGGATGCCAGGGGCAACACCACCACGTATGAGTACGATGCCAATAATCGCCGCACGCGCGTGGTGTATCCCGACGGCACTACGCAGATCACAACCTATGACACTCTAGGCCGTTCCATCGCTCAAACCGATCAGGCAGGGAAGACGACTCAGTTTGAGTACGATGCTCTGGGCCGATTAATCAAAGTGACGGATGCGCTGGGCCAGATCACGCGCTACGTTTACGATGAAGTGGGGAATCAGATTACGCAGACCGACGCCAACAACCATATCACGCGCTTTGAGTACGACTCTTTAGGCCGCCGGATCAAACGCACACTGCCGCTGGGCATGTCGGAGACATATGCTTACGATGCCGTTGGCAACTTGATTAGCAAGACCGATTTCAATGGCAAGACGACGACCTACACCTACGACGCGATGAACCGGTTGAAGAGTAAAACACCGGATGCGAGTCTGGGTGAACCGCCAGTGTTCTTCACTTACACCCCCACGGGCCAGCGCGCCGGCATGTTGGATGCCAGCGGGACGACCACCTACACCTACGACCTGCGCGATCGGCTGCTCAGCAAGTCCACCCCGCAGGGCACGTTGACGTACACCTACGACGCGGCGGGGAATATGCTCTCCATCCGCTCCTCGAACGCCAACGGAACTTCGGTAGACTACACCTACGATTCCCTGAATCGGCTGGCGACCGTTGCCGACAATCGCCTCGCCGCAGGCACGACCACCTACAGTTACGACGCGGTTGGCAACCTGGCAAGCTATACCTATCCCAACGGTGTGCTGTCAAATTACACCTATGACAGCCTCAACCGGCTGACCCATCTCACAATCAGCAAGACGGCGTCCGTCCTCGGCTCCTATGCGTATACACTCGGGCCAGCCGGGAACCGCCTCTCGGTCGCCGAACTCAGTGGCCG
>CAYZLC010000126.1:2976-5460 GCA_964479365.1 uncultured Dehalococcoidia bacterium | reverse complement strand
AAGGTAGGGAGCGCCGGCACCCCCGTCTGCTCGATCAACTCCTGGGATCCTGGTGGACCAAGCTTTCCTGACCTGTGGGGCTACGAGGACCTTTCTACTCCCCCGGGTAGCGCCTGCGCCCCTCATTTGCCTCCCAGGCCGTCGCAGCCGTGGTTGCTGGAGATCAGGGACGTGACCACCGTGCACGGTACTGGTACCGTCGAGGAGTTCGAGATAGTGCTGCCGGGCCCGGAGCGCTGCGTCGCGACAGACGTCCCTCTCCTCATCCCAGACGGAGGCGGGTTTGTCTATTCCTCTATAGATTGCAGCAACGTGCAGGGACCCTATCCTGCCTCAGACCTGGACGGCGATGGTTTCGGTAATGACGCCGAAGTCCTGCTGGGCACCAGCCCTCTGGATCCCTGCGGGACCAGCGGCTGGCCGGCGGACCTCTCCCCCGACAATGTTCTGAACATAGCGGACATGAACAGCTTCCTGTTCCCCCTGCGCCCAGTGAACGACGGGCACGGGTTCTTCTACCGGTTCGGCCACCCTCTGGACGATGACAGCGACACGGTCATTGAGTCTAACGAAGACCCTCCGGGTGAGCCCGGCGTGCAGTCTTACAACGTCCGGCGCTGGAACCTGCTGCAGCCGCCCCACGATCCGTCTACGCAGATAGACATCGGCGACCTGAATGCGCTCAACCCGGCGGTTGCCACCGCCTCTGCCAGACCCCCGATGTTCGGAGGGCAACCGGCGTTCTTCACCAACGGCGGCCAATGTCCGTTTCCTCCTTGACCCCCGGCAGACAGGAGTTCGCGGCCTTCCTCCCCCAGCGCCCAACTTCTAGTCGCCGGAAGCGAAGGCCTGCGTAGAGCCTCGAATGGACGGCCTCCCGAAGACATGCTAGAATGCCCGTGCTAGAATGAATCTCCCCAGCGGGCGGCGCCGTCTAGTCAGACGGCGCCAGTTCAGCTTCAGCGCGTGTAATCCCGGGCGATCTGAAGCTACCATTTTCCCGAAGCTGTAGCGATGTCTGTCAGCATCCGATGGCGTCTGGCTCTATGGATCGTGATTGCGTTCGGCCTTGTGCTGGCAGGCGTTTTCTTGACGGTACACTTCTCCCTCCAGCGGATTCTGGCAAGCGAACTGGACGGTCGCTTGTCCCGCGATACGGACCGGGTGCTGGCACAGATCACGCTCGTCGGCTCCCTGGAAGATGACGAGCGTCTTCAGCAGATCGCGCAGCAGAACTCCTTGACGGGGGCAGGTCAGCCTCCCTTCATCACGGTAGTCCGGAACTCCAACGGAGAGGTTGTTGCCTCGACCCCGGGCCTGGATGTCGAAGGACTGGCCCTGAGCGCCGCGGAGTTAGATTCCGTCCTTTCGGGGCGCACTCTCAGTCGTGGGGTGAACCTGCCTGGTGGCCAGGAGTTCCGTGTGCGCACGGCGCCCCTCTCTATTGGCGGTGTCGTGGTAGGGGTAATCCAGGTGGGGGAGGGGACGGAAGCGGTCAACCTCTCATTGAACAGACTGCAAATCATCCTGATCGCCGAAGCGATCGCCGGTGTTATCCTGACGGTTGGCATCGCTTATCTCCTTTCCGGCAGCGCGTTGAAGCCGCTGGAGAAGGTTGTGACGGTTGCCGCGGAAATCGAGGCATCGGATCTCGGTCGCCGTATCGCTGCCAAAGGACAGCCGGCAGAAGTTCAGAAGCTGGCTGACACGTTCGACGCCATGTTGGCCCGCCTGGAGCGCGCCTTTCAGGACCAGCGCAACTTTGTGCTGGATGTCTCCCACGATCTACGCACCCCGCTTGCCGCCCTGCGAGGCAATATCGACGTGCTACTCATGAGCGACGGTCTTGATACGGAGACGAGGGCCCAACTGGAACACATGTCGGCCGAAACCGGTCGCCTTATCCGCCTCACCACCAACCTCTTGTACATGGCCTCAGCGGATTCCGGGAGGCAGGCTGAGCGCCGGCCCGTGGAGCTGGATGTCGTCTGTCTGGAGGTCTATCGGCAGGTAAAGGACCTGCGAACTGATGTAGGCGTGCGCCTGGGCAATGAGGATCAGTTGACTGTGATGGGCGATCGTGACTTGCTCAAGCAGATGGTCTTGAATTTGGCGGAGAACGCTGTGAAGTATTCGCAACGGGAGGGATCGGTGACATTATCGCTGTTCAGGAGCGACAGCACGGCACGGATCGTCATCGAAGACACAGGTCCGGGTATCCCTCCAGACCAACTGCCCCACATCTTCGAGAGGTTCTATCGGGGCAATAACCGTGGTAAGACGGGCGGATCAGGCCTCGGCCTTGCCATCGCGAGTTGGGTCGCTCAAGTTCACGGTGGGAACATCGACGTGGAAAGTGAGCCCGGCCGGGGCAGCACCTTCAGCGTTGTCCTGCCGCTGAGCAACAGCGGCGCGGAAGCTTCATCGTCCGATCCGTGATCGCCGCCCCTGCAATCGACAGGTCAAGGCGGATACGGGCAACCT
>CAYZLC010000126.1:0-2966 GCA_964479365.1 uncultured Dehalococcoidia bacterium | reverse complement strand
TTTAGATGCCCGGTTGATCCGCCGTTACTTTAGGGCGGGTATGGACAAGACAGAGCGAACGCTGGTACACCCCCGAGCATCGGCGGCCTGGCGGTAGGTGCGGTGATCGCCGGGTTCAGGGCGTTCATGTCAGCGATGTTAATCGCGTTGTTGGCGTCAAAGTCCCAGCGAACGAGGTTCGGATCAAGGGGATCAGGAACTGTGTGCCCGAACTTGTTGAACGAGCCGTCGAGTCGCGTGGGGAAAAGGAAGCTATTGATATCCCCTATGTTCAGCGAGTTACTCGCCAGAAGATCGGCCGGCCACCCGTTGTTGCCGCAAGGATCGTAGACTCCAGTCCCGATGTGTAGTTCGATGACATCGCGATAGCCGTCGTAGTCTTCGTCGTCCGTAATATCGGGACAAGCAGGCGTCGTCACGGACCCACCGGTTCCAACCTGACGCTGTGTGGTGACGCAGACCTCGTGAATATGACCGTCAGCGATGGTCGCCTGGCTGTCGCAGACGTTCCCGATGCCGTCACCGTCTCCGTCGGCTTGATTGGTTCCCGCTACGCCGTTGGCCACCAGAGGGCAGTTATCCTGCCGGTTAGCGTAGCCGTCCGCGTCCTGGTCCGCGTTGGCGGTGCTTGGTGTGGGGTCACAAGTACTGGGTATCCCATCCAGGTCCGGGTCTTTCACGAAGTCGTCTGAGCGCGGGTTCCAGCCCGGGTCCGGGTTGGCCGGACAGCTATCGAGGGTGTTCTCGATGCCGTCGTCGTCTCGATCACGAAGGCCGCGGAAGTATGACACGAAGCCATAACTCCCCGCAGTTGAGGGGTTCGTGCGGTAGGTGACCCCCCCTTCGTTCACCGACGTGGTGGCCGGGTTGTCGATAGTGACGCCCCTGTCGGCGCGGTTGACTGTGAGCGTGGTGCAGGAATCACCGCGGGCGCTCGGTTGAGACGTAACCGTCGGGTCCTGTTCCACGACGACGGCAGGGTAGCCAAGAGCGGTATTGAACGCAGGCAGGCCGGGCAGAGCTGTGCCCTGCTCAAAGATCAGTACGTTCACCACCCTCTCTACACCGCCTACCTGAGTACGACCGAACTGCCGCGCCCTGGGCGTCAGGGATGGATAGAGCACCTTCAGGAAGTTAGGGTACTTTTCCACTGCGTTTATAAGCGTGTCGCCATCCGTGTCGCCGAACCCCGGCCAGGCAGGGTCCGGGATACGAGGCGAGTCCCCGACTGTGTCTGTGATATTGGTGCTCGCGTCTTGAAGCTCATAAGAAACGAAGAGCGCGCTCGAGCACGGCCCATTGTTGTCTGTGAAGCCCGACGTCAGCTGGATCTGACCGACGCCGGCGCCATTAGGGATGGGGTCATTAGGAGGGGGAACAGGGGGGTTATCTTCAGCGACAAAGAATGCCGGTGGGATAAAGGAGGTATGAACACCCGGCCATGCCTGCGGAGCGTCCACGACGTACTCAATGGTGATCGTAGCGTTGGCGCCCGTGCCGCTGTTGGACAACGTAACTGTCTGCGTCGGGCTAAGCGTGGTGGCCCGAAGTTGGTCCGATGAGGCGACAACCAGCGCCGCCAACGAAGCCAAGACCAAACCTGCCGCATAGAGTATCCGCATGATGCACCCCCGCTAAACTGAAGACGGTAGCACTATTCTATCGTACAACTCCGTAAATGGAAGCCCGCGACAAATCCGCAGGCCGGACCAGCCGGCGAAGTCCGCCACCGGAGGGCGAGGACAATCCCCGCGAGCTTCCTCGCTAGAATAGAACCATATCGGCGGCAGGGTCTGGTTAAAGGAAGGTCGAACGACGGTCAAGGTTCGGTAAGAGCCGCGCTGGCAAACGAACGGCGTGAGCGCCGCCGCTGCTGGCTGCAGCAGACTGGGCCGGCCATCCGCGCGACCGCTGCAGCTGTCATCGTGCGGCTTTCGCGAAAAAAATGTAACCCTCCCCAGCATCGGTCCTCGCGCCGTCAGGCCCGTCGCCTCGGGGCGCACCCGCCAGGACGTCCCCACGGCCGTCGTCATCCACATCTTCGACCAGAAGCGCTGGTCTACCGGACACCTCAGACCCCAGCGTATCGTCGATGTCCTGACCGAGAATCAGGGCGTCGGCCCCGCCGCGGCTCAGCTCGATGACTCCTGGGAGCGACGATGACCCCAAGATGATGTATATCTCGCCGGCATTATTACGGGACGCATCCTCGCCGTCTCCCCCCGGGGCGGCGACGAGGAGGTCGGCCATGCCGTCACCGTTGACATCACCCACAGCGGCGCTTCGGCCCAGGCGATCGTCGTGACCGGCTGCATAGATGATGGTCGCTGCTCCGCCGCCGGCGAGGTCTACGGTAGGCGGGTCGTTCCCAGTGGCCAGCTCGCGTCCCAGGACTAGCGCCGCCTCTCCCGCCAGCCTCGCCTGGTTTCCAGACCCACTGGAGCTTACGGCTGCGAGGAGGATATCGGCGAAGCCATCACCGTTCGCATCTCCCGTGCCCAGGGAGTGGCCGAACTGGTCGCCTGCATCGATTCCGTACACCGTCAGATCTTGCTGCACCACGGCGACATCAATTTGGGGCCCCGGCGGCGCAAGAATGACGTAGGTCTGGCCGGCGGCTGCAGTCTGGTCCCGGAGGCCGGTAGCGAAGGTCGCGGGCAGGACAAGGTCTTGCCGGCCATCGCCGCTGATATCGCCGGCGCTGACCTCTTCCCCCAGCCAGTCGCCGGCGGCTGCGCCGTATACGACGACGTCCGGCGCCTGCGACTTTATGTCCCGAACGCCGGCAAGCGCCGTTGAGCCGAACACGACGTAGACTTCACCGCCTTCCGGGCGGCCCTCCGCGGGTCCGTCGGCCCAGACCGCCCCTATGATAACGTCGTCTGTCCCGTCTCCGCTTACATCTTCGGCGAGCACGGCGTAGCCGGCACGGTCGTTACCATCGGCCCCATAAATCGCGGCGTCAC
>CAYZLC010000125.1:0-5460 GCA_964479365.1 uncultured Dehalococcoidia bacterium | reverse complement strand
CTCTTGGCTCGGGTGGTCGAGCACTACCACCGTACGTTCTGCGAGCGGGAGGACGCCCAGGCGTATCTCATCAAGCGGGGGATCACGGACACCGACCTCATCCAGGCTTTGAAGATCGGCTATGCCGACGGCTCCCTGCTCAAGGCGATCCCTGTCTCTGGCGAGACGCGGGACCAGCTCATGAAGCTTGGGGTCATCACCGCCGAGGGTCGCGAGCTCCTGGGCGGGTGCATCGTGGTCCCGATCCCGGACCCGCTCACGAGCTCCTTCGTGAACCTCTACGGCCGGGGGCTCAAGACGCCGCGTCACTGCTACCTTCCCGGCCCGCTCCGCGGTGTCCTGAACTTCCAGGCTGCGCGGATGAGCGAGGAGGTCGTCCTCACCGAGTCCGTCGTCGACGCGCTCAGCTTCCACCAGGTCGGGATCTCCATCGCCATTCCGATCTACGGCACGAACGGCTTCACTGCGGACCACCTCGACACTTTGAAGCGCGAGGGAGTGAAGCGGGTGATCCTCGCCTTCGATTCCGACGAAGCGGGCAGAAGAGCAACGGATGCATTGAAGGAGAGGCTCACCGCGGCCGGCCTCGCGGTGCGTGTGGCCTCTTTCCCCAAAGGGATCAAGGACGCGAACGAGCTGCTCGTCTCCTGGAACGGGGATGCGCGGGAGGCCTTCGACAAGGTCCTCGACCAGGCCGAGCCTCTTCCCGGACTACCCCAGACCCCCGTCTCTTCTGGATCGCCGGCTCCCTCGTCCGTCTCTTCTTCTCCCTTAAGAGAAGAAACGTCCCGCCGCGCTGACGAGCTCACCCTGGAGCGGGACGGCCTACGCTACGCTGCTCGCGTCCACTCGCTCCTGCTGGGGCGGCTGCGGGCCACAGTGAAGGTCTCCCGTGGCGATGTCTTCCACGTGGACACGCTCGACCTCTACGCGTCGCGCAGCCGCGCCGAGTTTGCCCGGCGTGCGAGCAAGGCGCTCTCGGCCGAGGCCTCGCTGGTCGAAGCCGCCCTCCTGGCGCTGGTGGTCGAAGCCGAGAAGGTGGTGGACGAGGAGAAGGGCGAAGACCCCGCCGCGCCGCCGCCGCTGAGCGAGGCCGAGCGCGAAGAAGCTCTCGCCTTCCTTCGGCGAGGGGACCTCCTCGATCAGGTGGCGCGAGACATCGACGCGCTCGGTTACGTCGGCGAAGAGACGAACAAGCGCCTCCTCTACCTCGTAGCCGTCTCGAGGAAACTCGATGATCCTCTCTCCGCGATCGTTCTCTCGCAGAGCGGGGCGGGGAAGAGCGGCCTCACCGAAGTCATCGAGAAGCTCACGCCCTCCGAAGACGTCGTGCTTCTCACGCGCCTCACCCCTCAGAGCCTTTACTACGTGGAGCCGGGCTTTCTGGACCGGAAGCTCGTGATCGTCGAGGAACGGTACGGTTCGATGGAAGCCGACTACTCGATCCGCGTACTGCAGAGCCGGAAGAAGCTCATCGCCGCGGCTCCGGTGAAGGACCCGCAGACCGGGAACCTCCGCACCAAGATCTTCACGGTCGAAGCACGTGCTGCCTTCATCGAGGCCACGACCGCTTCCTCCGTGAACCACGAGAACGCCACCCGCTGCTTCGAGCTCACGATGGACGAGACGGAGGAGCAGACCCGGCGCATCCACGAGCGCCAGCGAGCCCTTCGGACCGAGCGCGGCCTAGAGATTCGCCAGGAGGCCGACCGCATCGTCCGGCGGCACTGGAACGCCCAGCGGCTTCTCGAGCCTCTGCCCGTGGTCATCCCCTTCGCGGACCGGCTGAGCTTCCCCTCGAGCTGGATGCGGACCAGGAGAGACCACGCGCGCTTCCTGAACCTCATCGAGGTCAGTGCCTTCCTTCACCAGCACCAGCGCGAGCGCCGGGGAGGCGCCATCGTGGCCTCTCTGGCCGACTACGCGGTCGCCTACTCTCTTGCCGCCGAGGTCCTGGCCGAGACCCTTTCCGACGTCAAGAAGGCGCTGCGGGAAGCGTACGAACGCATCCGAGGGCTGTGCCGGGAAAAGGGTGGGACCATCTCGCGGCGGGAGATCCGCGAGGCGCTCTGCGTCCCCGACTCAACGGCCCGCCGCTGGCTCTGTGACCTCGTGGACTTCGAGTACCTGGCCCTTGTCGCCCCGGACGGGAAGGCGGGTCAGGGCCGCACGGTGCGCTACCAGCTCCTCGACCGTGACATGAAGGAGAGCGAGGTCCTGGGGCTTCTCGCTCCTGCCGAGCTCGAGGCCCGGCTTCGGTGACTTCGCCACTTCGCCAGACCCGCCAAAACGGCCGTGGCGGACCTATCTCTCTCAAGAGAAAGCCTCTTAGGACAACTTCGCCACTTCGCCACGAAAGCCAGCAAGGCAGTGTGTCCGCAAAGGACCCGCGGCTCCTCGCTCTCTTCGAAGACGACGCCCACGTACGCTTTGCCACGCGGACGGCCGAGCACTATCTGGCCAACGTGCGGGCCTTCCTGATGTGGACAAGGACTCAGGGGCTGTCCTTGAGGGACGTACGCGGTGAAGACGTCCGGCACTACCAGGGCGAGCTTTTCGCACGGCGCAAGCTCGACGGGCGGCCGCTCGCGGCGGCGTCCATCGCGCTACGGCTCATCGCCGTCCGTACTTTCTTCCGCTTCCTCCTCCGCCGGAACTACGTCCTCTTCGACCCCACGGGAACGATCGAGCTGCCGCGGATAGAGAAGCGCCTTCCACGGGTGATCCTCACCGAGGTGGAGGCGCGACGGCTAGTGACCGCACCCAAGGGGCGCGATCCGATCTCGCTGCGAGACCGGGCGATGCTCGAGGTCCTCTATGCGACGGGGATCCGGGTGAGCGAGCTCGTGCACCTCAAACCCGAGGACGCGGACACCGAGGAAAGGGTGCTGCGGATCGTAATGGGGAAGGGCCAGAAGGATAGGAACGTCCCTCTGACCCGGGCTGCGGCGCGGGCCATCGACGCATATCAGGCCCTCGGGCGCGGGGCGCTTCTCGGCACCGTCCCCTTCGTGGTGCGTGGCCGTCCGCGGAGTGGAGAGCCCGCGAACCGGCTTTTCCTTCGCGCGAAAGGGGGAGCCCTGACTCGGACAGACATGTCCCAGATCGTGAGCTCGTGGGCCGGCAAGGCCCGGGTCAAGAAGCATGTCACCTGCCACACCTTCAGGCACAGCGTGGCGACCCATCTCTTGCGTGCTCGTGCCGACATCCGCCACATCCAAGCACTCCTTGGGCACAAGAGCCTCTCCACCACCGAGCGCTACACCCACGTGGAGATCTCGGATTTGAAGCGTGTGGTGGAGCGGGCGCATCCCCGCGGCCGATGAGCTTGGACGGCCTCCTCGGGCTCTACCTCGACTCCCTGCGCGCACAGCGGCGATCCACGAGCAAGCGGAGCGCAGCAACCCAGGGCCTGACCCGTTTCTTCGCGCATCTGGAGAAGGAAAGGATCCGCGACGTGCGCCGGGTCCGTGAGGCCGATGTGGTCTCCTTCGTCCGCGGCCTCTCCCGGGGGGTGAGTGAGCGGACGGGTCGCCGTCTCGCTCTGGGGACCCGTGCTCTCTACGTCTCGACCGTGAAGAGCTTCTTCTCCTTCCTCGAGAAGAAGAGGCTCGTGCTCCTGAGCCCGGCCCGAAATCTTCCCCTCCCGGTGCGCTCGCGTCTGCCACGGGCCATCGGCGAGGCCGATGTCGCTCGACTACTCCAGGCTCCGAGCGCTTCGAACCCTCTCGGCCAGCGCAACCGGGCCGTCCTCGAGCTGCTCTACGGCTCGGGTCTTCGGCTCATGGAATGCGTGCGGCTCGACCTGGTGGACCTCGACCTCAAGGAAGGGACACTGCTGGTCCGGAACGGCAAAGGCAAGAAGGATCGCTACGTCCCGGTCACGGGCCGGGCTCGCGCGGCGCTCCAGACCTATCTGCAGGAGGCTCGGCCGCTGCTCGCCGAGCGGTGGGACGACGGATCGCTCTTTCTCTCCCGGCTCGGCCGGCGCCTCGGGGACATGTCCGTGCGGCTCATCGTGAAGCGCTACGGGGCGAAAGTCGGACTCAAGATTTCGACCCACGTGCTCAGGCACTCCTACGCGACCCATCTCCTTAAAGGTGGGGCCGACGTCCGCCACGTCCAGAAGCTTCTCGGCCACAAGGACATCGCGACCACCACCCTCTACACCAAGGTGGACACCAGCGGCCTTCGAAACATGGTCCGGCGCTGCCACCCACGGGAGCGGTAGAATGGAACTTGTCATGGCCACCGCGCCGAAGGTCGTCGCCTCCGCGCAGATCACGAAGACGCCCGGGGTGTGTGGCGGGCAAGCTGTCATCGACGGCACCCGCATCCGGGTCAAGAACATTGCCGTCCTGCTCAAGGCAGGCCAGACGCCTCAGCAGATCCTGGTGCAGTACCCCTCCTTGAACATCGCCCAGGTCCACTACGCCATCGGCTACTACTACGAGCATCAGGACGAGATCGAAGCCGAGATCGCGGAAGACGAGGGCGATATCGACGAGATGGACCAGCAGTGGCAGGAGCACGTCGCCCGCCACGGCGGCAACCCTCCTGCCCACCCTGCTCCTGAAGACCGAGCGATCGCCAAGCCTTCCACCGCGCCGGCCAAGAAGTAGTGGCCGGGCGTTTCCCGCTTTATACCGATGCGGACATCTATGGTCCGCTGGTCGATGGACTCATCGATCGAGGCTGGGATGTCGTACGCGCAGTGAAGGCTCGGCCGGAAGGTGAGGACGACCTCGTCCACTTCAAGCTCGCGGCAGAGCAGAACCGCGTCCTCGTGGCCTACGATCGGCACCAGCGCAAGATCGCTCTCGACTGGATCGCCGCGGGCGAGCCCTTCCGGGGCTACATCACCTGGAAGCAGAAACATCACGAGCGTATGACCGTGGGGGACTTCCTCGAAATCTTCGAAGGCTTCGCCGCCGAGGACGATCCCTTCGCCTACCCCATCCGCTACATCAACCCGAAGCGCTGATCCACTCCCCTTTTCGGTCCCCGCCAGGCAGCGAGTGGCGTTAGAATCCGCTTGACGCAAGCCCCGCCCTGGGCGGGGGCTCTTTGGAAACTCGAAGGGACGCGCCGCCCCTGAAGTCGGCGCCGCCGAGGCCGAGGGAAGGTCTGGGTGAGAGTCGAGGATCGGGGTCTGGAATCTGGACCTAAGACGCCTTCGGCCAGTACCGTTTCCCCTCCGAGCTCAACCAAAGCAACAACCGCTTCGGCCTCACTGGTCACTACTTCGACCGCGAAACCAACCTCTACTTCGCAAAAGCTAGATACCTCGACCCCCAACTCGGAAGATTCATCTCCCAAGACTCCTTCCTCGGCTCCATCGATAACCCACCCTCCCTCCACCGCTACTTCTACGCCAACGACAACCCGCTTAGGTACGTCGATCCCACCGGGCATGCGTCCAAAGAAGCCCGCGAGATCATCGTTAACGGCAGAGTCGTG
>CAYZLC010000124.1:1436-5486 GCA_964479365.1 uncultured Dehalococcoidia bacterium | reverse complement strand
AGACTGACCGGGTGGTTGCGTCACTGCTTCCCGCACCGGTTCGAGGCGAATCTCGCAACAGATTTCGGGGAACGCTACCTGCCGGTAGGCAAGGATAAGGAGATGCCCTTTGGAGCGTGTTGACTCCGCTCATTCCTTCGCAACCTCAGGATGAGCGGGAAGCAACGCATGATGCCGGTCTCAGACCCGCCCCTACAACTGACCCTTTTCACCTTACTTCGTGCAAATGTAGTACGCGTTGATGATGTCCCCTTCGACGTTCTTGGTCTCGATCTGCTTGAACCCGGCCTCCCCCAACAGTTCCCGCGCCGTCTGCTCACCCCACACCGTGCCGAGTCCTTCCCCGTTGAGCGCCAGCGAGACCGTCATGCAATGCATGGTCGACACCGAATAAAGCATCGGCCCCAGCGGGTGGTCGACGTTCTCTTCCAGACTACTCGAGGCGGCCACGTCCACGCACAGGAACACGCCGTCCGGCTTCAGCGCCCGCGATATGTTCGCCAGCACCTTGCGCGGCTGCGCCTGGTCGTGGATCGCGTCAAAGACGGTGATCAGGTCAAAGGCTTCAGCGTAGCTTAGCTCAGCCACGTCCTGGGCCTGGAAGATGGCGTTGGTGAGACCCCAATCCGCAGCCTCGTTGCGGCCGGCCGCGATCCCTTCCTCCGAGAAGTCGTAGCCGGTGAACCGGCTGTTGGGGAACGCCCTGGCCATCACGTTGATCGCGTGCCCGGCGCCGCAACCGACGTCGGCGACATCAATCCCGGCTTTCATCCTCTCCACCAGGCCGGGTACGAGCGGCAACGTCACGTCGATCAGAGTGGCGTCGAACACCTGCGCGCTCTCCTCCGACATGATCTGCTGGAACTTGGGGTAGGCCGAGTACGGCACGCCGCCGCCGTTTCGAAAGCAATCGACGATCCGGTCCTCGACGTTGCCCATTAGCGCCATGAACTGGATCATCGCTGCGAGGTTATTTGGCCCCGCGGCGCGTGTTATCGAAGCCGCGTGCTCCGGCGGTAGACGGTACGTCCTCGTCGCAGGGTCATATTCGACGAACTTGCCCGTCACCATCGCTCCCAGCCATTCCCTCACATAGCGTTCGTTCAGCCCGGTTGCGTCCGCGATCTGCTGGCTCGTGGACGGCGCCAGGCTCGCCATCTTGTCGAACAGCCCCGTGCGGTGCCCGATGCTTGTCATTAACGCGAGCAGGCCCGCGTTCAGGATGCCAACCATCTGTCCCGCGAAAGCCTCTGCCTTCGCCTGATCGATCGTCTGCGTTGTCATCGTTCCCTCCTTGTGTCCGGTTGTGAATCAGGAATGTCTATTGCTAACTCTTCAGCCCGGTGCTACCGGGGCTGCCTCTTCATCGTCCACAGGCGCAGACCGCCGCCCGGGATCACCTCATCGACGACGACCTGGAAGCCGTGTTTTTGATAGAAGGGCACATTCCGCGCCTTCATCGTCTCGAGGTAGCAGGAGAGACCGGCGGCGTCCGCGCGGGTCAGCCCTTCCTGGATGATGGCGCTACCCACGCCCTGACCCTGGCGCAGCGGATCGACGCCGAGGATGAAGAGGTACCAGTGCGGCTCCGGCACGTCACGCTCGTGGAGCTCGTCCATGCGGCCGAACATGTTCCCGAAGCGCTCGTATCCTTTTTCGCCCAACCTGTCCGGCAGTTCGTCGAATCCGGCCTGGGACATCTTCTCGTCCGAGACGTGTGTCTCCTCAGGTGGCAGCCAGATGGCCGCGCCCTCGACTTTCTCCGCGGTCGTGTGGGCTGAGCCGAAGAGGTTTCCGTAGCGGGCGGCGCCGGTCATGAACCAGGTCAGCTGCTCGCTCCTGGCCGCATCGTCCGGCATTATGTAGATCGCCGCCGGGTCGTCCCAGAACGCTCTGCCGAGCACCTTGCCGGCATCTGTAATCTGCGAACGATCCAGGTTTACGATCGGCGCCTGCGTGACCATATTCATCCTCCTTTATCTGTGACCGCCCGAGCGTCCAGCGACCTCGGGCGTCGAATATAATAGCACTGTTATGCGCCGCGCCGGCCTATGACCGGCGTCACACGGACGGCCCTTCCGCCTTGCTCAGGACAGGCTTGATGTTCTGGTTGAGCCGGAAGAAGTTCGTCGGGTCGTACTTGTTCTTCAGCGCCACGAGCCAATCGAACGTGTCGCCGTACGCCGCCTTTACCCGCTCCGCGCCCTCTTCGCCCAGGTAGTTCAGGTAGACGCCACCTGTCTTGAACGGCTCCATCGCGGCCGAAAACCCGCGTGCCCAGGCGATGTGCTGCTCGTTCTCCGCCGGGCTTTCCCAACAGGACCAGGCGACGAAGTTGTATTCCGCATCGCGCTGGTTGAATGCTGTATCGCTGTTGTTCAACCGCCGGATGGCTCCGCCCATGTGCTCCAAGAATGTGATCGACCACGGATGCGTCACCCGGTCGAACTGATCGCAGATGATGTCGATCGCTTCGTCGCTCAGGCCCTGCAGGAAGTCGGACTTCAGGTAGTTGTACCGGCCGTCCCGGCTGCTTGGGTCCTGGTCGAACGCCGTCTGGAGATCGATGTACGACGAGAGCTCAATCACTTCCGCCGGAGGCCCGAACGCCGTGATGGGCTGAAGGAGTTGCTCTCCCTCGTCAGCAGGGCCGGTATAGCAGCCGACGATCGCGGCCATGGGCGGCCCGTCCGGGGCGGTCATGAAGACCACGAATGTCGTCACCTCTTCGGGCGCCGTGCTGGTGAACTCGCGGCAGAACCGCAGCACGTCCTTGCCGATTTCCAGCGGGTACAGCGCCAGCTTCGCCACAATCGGGCCTACCTCGTGCAAGCGGTACTCCAACGAAGTGACCACGCCGAAGTTCCCGCCGCCACCGCGCAACCCCCAGAAGAGGTCGGCGTTCTCGTTCGCGCTCGCGGTAACGACTTGCCCTTCCGCCGTCACCACCTCCGCAGAGATCAGGTTGTCGCAGGCGAGCCCGTGCTTCCGCATCAGCCAGCCCATACCACCACCCAGCGTCAGTCCCGCGATCCCTGTCATCGAGACCGTGCCACCCACAGTCGCCAAACCGAACGCCTGCGTCTCGCGGTCGAGGTCGCCCCATGTCACGCCGCCGTCTGCGCGCGCCGTCCGCGTCTTCGGGTCTACGTGGACTCGGCACATCTGCGACAGGTCGATTACCAGTCCACCGTCGCAGACCGCGTTGCCGGCGGCGTTGTGCCCACCGCCGCGAACCGCGACCAGCAGCCCGTTCTCCCGCGCGAAGTTCACGCAGGCGATCACGTCCGCCACGCCGGCACAACGCGCGATCAACGCCGGACGCTTGTCGCTCATCGCGTTCCAGACCCGCCGCGCGTTGTCATACTCAGGGTCCCCCGGGCGGATCAGCTGCCCGCCCAGTCTCGCCGAGAACTCTTCAGTCTTCGTGCCGTCTAGAGTCTCCGTTGCCATCGCCTGACCTCCTGTCGCCGATTTCCGGCAGATTTTGCATTTCCGGCGCCCGCCGGGTGTCCCGATGGTTCGAAACGTCCGGCGAGCTACCGGATGACGTGAGAGTAGCCGCATATGCTGTGCGCGGGCATGCGCGTATACACGTAATCGAAGGGAAGACAACACGTAATTCTGGAATGTGCCGTGGGGGCGCAGCAGCCGAGGAATCTGCTTACGAGATGAAGAACGACACCGAAGTGACCATCACAAGAGATCGAACGGTTGCTGCGCCCCTACCGCACGGGGACGAGGCCGTTATTCAGCGCATAGGCGGTGGCCGCCGCTCGCGCCGCTTTCCCGTGCACGCCGATCTTCTCGTAGATCGTAGAGATGTGGCGCTCGACCGTGCGCACGCTAAGGAACAGCTCCTCGGCGATCTCCTGGTTGCTGCTACCGGCTGCGATAAGTTCCAGCACTCCGACTTCCCGGGGCGAAAGGCCTGCCGGGTTCACTGCCGAGGCCGGCACGGCCATCCCCGCTCCGATCGATCTCAGGAACGCAGCGGCAGCCTCTGCCTCCTTCGCGGCCCCGACCCGCCGGAACGACTGGAGCGCCATG
>CAYZLC010000124.1:0-1426 GCA_964479365.1 uncultured Dehalococcoidia bacterium | reverse complement strand
AGCGCGCGGGCTAACTCCACCCGCCCCCGGGCCGACTCGAATGGGGCGCTCACCCGCTCATACAGGTCCACAGCGTCCTCGAAACACCTGCGCGCTCCCTCGTAGTCGCCTTGCTCCGCGCCCAAGGCGCCCGCCGCGAAGGCGGCTGAGGCGAGCAGCGGCTTCATCGTGGTGTGCTGTGCGATGCGCCGCAACTCTGCCAGCGGCTCGAGCGCCGCCTCGTAGCTTCCTACCGCCGCCAGCGAGCGCACCCTCAGCTCCAGCCCGATCGCGCGCTCCATTCGGTCCGCCAGCGGCAACTGCCGGAGATAGCGGTCAGCGTGCCCGGCGGCGGCTGCTGCATCGCCCATGCTCAGCGCCAACTCTGCCCGGCCCGGCTGCGCGATCCCCTCGTGCTCGACCTGCCCGAACAACTCCGCCGCCTCGTCCCACCTTCCTTGCCGCCAGCGAAGCTCAGCCAGCCGCACGATCGACTCGCCGGCCATCGGTGGGCGGAACGTCGCGAACTCGCTGCAGGCTGCTGTCAGCTGCTGTTCGGCTTCGTCCCACTCGCCGCGCCACATCAGAACCGGCGGCGTAGTGGGTCCGGCAGGGCGTAAAGAGCGCTTCAAAGCCCCATTGCCGGCTCAACTCTTTGACGCGCGCGCACCACTGCACGGCACGGTCGTAGTCTCGAATCCGATCACAGGCGGTCATCAGCGTGCACAGCGTTGTCCAGATCGCGCTGCGGTCGCTCATCTCTCCCGCGACGGCGGCCGTCGCCGCCACATCCAGCCGCTTCATGCCTTCCTCGATCTCTCCCTGGCCGACCAGCGCCATACCCTCGATCGCCAGCGCCAGCATCTCCAGGTCCAGCAAGCCCAGCGAACGCCCGGCGGCGGCCGCTCTAACCGCAAGTTCGCGCGCGGCCACCACGTCGTTCTCGAGGTTCAGCACCAGATAGGCATCCCATAGCGTCAGCCAGCCGAATTCGGGTGTATCCTCGAGCCCTTCGAGAAGGCGGTATGCCCGCCGTAACCAGCCGTTCGCGACGGCGGGCTGTCCCCGAAACTCAAGAGAGTCTCCCCCCAGCGACGTCGCCATCCGTGCCGCTGCCGCCCTATCCCCCTGCTTCGGTATAGCTGGTACGCCCGCTCGCGCGCCTCGAACGTGCCCGTCTCATCGTGCTGCCACCAGCATGCCTCCGCCAGCCCCTCCAGAGCCTCCGCCGTCTCGCCCGCAGCCACGGCGGATTCGAACGCCTTCTGCGCCTTCTCCCACTCGCCGCGCGCCAGCGCCTCGCGCCCAGCCTCGATTCTTGCCTGCACCACGCCCTCCGGTCCCTCTAGCTCCCGGCTCCGTGCTCCTGGTTCCTCTCGATCTCAAAGAAGACGTAGTCCAGCTCGCGCATCGGCTTGTCTATCGCCGCCATCGCCATTGCGGTCTC
>CAYZLC010000123.1:0-5529 GCA_964479365.1 uncultured Dehalococcoidia bacterium | reverse complement strand
GCGGAAGCGGAAGCGGTTGAGCCCGTTGAGCAGCTCCACCTGTCTTGCCGCTTCGTTTGCCACGCTGGCCAGGTTTTCCCGCGCCCGGACATGACTGCCCCGACCGCCCTGGCCCGTGGTCATGGACTCCTCGAACTGAGCGACCGCAGCTTCCAGGTCGGGGAGCAAGGTGTCGGACAACCCGAGGCCCAGCAGAAGGTCCTTGTTGGCTTCGGCCAGGGCAAGCATCTGCCGGGTGGAAGCGAGGAAGGATCGGTGGGTCGCATCGGGGGACCGGAGGTGGAACTTTCCGGCCAGTCCGGGGTTGTCTTTGCCGGCGAGCTGCCCCACCCGGACCAGGTGACGGAGCGAACTTCGCGGACCGCCGCAACTCTCTGCGGCGATTCGCGGCCGAGAGCTCCTCCAGGCGGCCGGCGCGCTCGGAAACGGCCAGCGCATCGGCGCGGTGGAGCAGCGCTTCCACGCGGGCGAGAATCGCGGTCTGCGCCTCGGCGGTGGAGGGGTGGGCTCGGCTGAAGTTGCGGGCCCGGACCGCCATATCCAACTTCCGTCTTACAGTACTTCGCATACTGAGGCCCTCCTTGGGCCTGTACCACCCGGTGTGGCGGTCCAGGCGCCGCACCGTATCGGACTACGGGAGGTCGGCCGGTTGACCTGGACCGCCGGCTGACGGAGGGGGGAGAGGCATCGGGCGTGCCAGTTTTTCGGGCAGGGTGTACACCCATAACACGCGGATGGTGCGACTTCGGAAGTTATTGTGGCGCTTGAAGGATCGGGTTAGGGCCTCAGCGGTTCGCAGGGCCATGTCATGCGATTGTCACCGCGCGATGGTGCGATGCACCGGCCTATCGACCGTGGTGTGTCTAGTTGGGGGACAGATGAGGACACTTTCGGGATGCGTGGGGTGATTTCGTCGACCGGTCGGGTCGTGATGCGGACCCGTTGGGGTCGCACGGGGACCGGTGAAGTCGTGAGATCCACCGATTGAGGGCATACAGGCACCCGTCGGGTCGTGATGCCGGCCCGTCGTGGGCATGCGGCCAGCGGTGATGTGAAGATGGCGACCGGTGATGGGTATGCGGGGACCGGGAAAGTCGTGGTGTCGGCCAGTTAGGAGCACATGGGCATGGGTGATGAGCATCCGGGCACCGGGGAGGTGCGTTTCTCGAGGCGTGAAGTCGATACGGGCATGGGTGACGAGCATACGGAGACCGGCGAAGGGCGGCTCTGCATGGGTGATGTGGAACTCTTGGGGGGGAGGTCGGTGCCAAGTGGGGGCGCAGGTGATCGGCCGGGGAGCCCCGGTGAGAGACGATGGGACTATAAGATCTTGTAGGGGGTGGTGTGAACCGGCAGACATCGTGCGCTTGGCTCGCTTCTGCCGTAGCATTACATAACGACATGCCCATTACACCCGCAGATGTTGCCGCGGCTCAAGCGGTCCAGGATGCGGCGGCGCATGATGGCGCGCCGCAGGTGCGACTCATTGCAGGTCCTGGCACTGGCAAGTCACAGACCATCCAGGAACGTGTTTTGTGGCTTCTAGAAAACGGCGTGCAAGCAGATGAAGTAGTCGTTGTCTCATTCACCCGCGCTTCAGCCCGTGACCTTGAGCAACGGATTCATAAGCAGAAGCCCGGCCGGCCGAGCACAGATAAGGTCCGAGTATCGACGGTCCATTCCCTTGCACTTCGCACGTTGAAACGTGCCGGGAGGTTAGCGCAGTACCCGGTGGAACCGATCGTGTTGGACGAGTGGGAGTTGACAAACATCTTCGATGCTGAGTTCCAGTACCATAGTGGCATTTCGAGCAAAGACCGTCGGGAGGAGATTCGCCGCCATCATGAAGCCATTTGGAGCACCGGTTCCTCCACTCACTCCGGATATCGGGCTCCGACACCTCCGATTAGTGCGGTTGAGGAGGCTGCCTTTGATGCCTACCACAACGCGCGCACGCAACTTTATTCATGCGTGCTTCCGGGCGAGATCGTAAAGCAGTGCGTCGATCTCATCAAGGCAGGCGTTCTTGATCCAGTTGCCCTGCTGGCCATCAAGCATGTAATCGTTGACGAGTACCAAGATCTAAACCCCTACGATCTCAAGTTTGTTGATCAGCTCGTTACGCTCGGCGGGGTCATCTTCGTTGCCGGTGACGACGATCAAAGCATCTACTCTTTTCGGTACGCCGCCCCCGATGGAATCCAGGACTTTCCAACTAGGCACAAGGCGACATCCTCTCACAGTCTTCGCCATTGCTTCCGCTGTACTCCGCAGGTTCTCGGTGCTGCCTATTCGCTGATCGCGGCTCATCCAGCGCCGAAGCGAATAGCAAAGAGTATCGTTTCCCTGTATAGCACTGCCGCACCACCGGAGTCAGGCTCTGTCCATCGCTGGCGCCTAAAAAGCGACGTCGCCGAGGCTAGGGCGATTGCGGCATCGTGCGCAGACCTGATCGCCGTTGGCATGCCGCACAATGAGATAATGATACTGCTGAGCGCAGTCTCGCCAATCGGCCGCATAATCATGGATGAACTGGACAGCTTCAGCCTTTCATACGAGGCCCCGCGTGAGGAGCCATTTAGCAGTACGCGCCTAGGACGCGCCGTGCTTGCCATATGTAGGGTCGTTTCTGATCCCGATGACTACGTAGCGCACCGAACACTTCTCGGAGTCCTACCAAGAGTCGGCACCAAGACGACAAACGACATAGCGCACGCGGTTATCGCGCACAACCTGAACTACAAGAACGTCTTCTACCAACCCCTGCCCGTCGGAGGTTTCGATGCTAGGTGTACGCGGGCCCTAGCACGAGCCCGGTCAATACTCGCAGGCCTCACAGGGTGGAGCGGTGCTGATACGCTTTCGGCCCGCTCCGCGGCACTTAACGTGCTTCTCTCGCAACTTGTTGACGCGGCGGATGTTGCAGCTTGGTCAACAATTGAGACCGGGTTGCCATCCGGTATCACTATTGAGGAGTTGCGCGCGTATTGTTGGGCAGACACGGAGACCAGACAGAAGGCTGTGATATCGCAGGTGCGAGAAAGAATCGCGGGTGCACCCGAAGAACCGGTCGCCCAGGACCAGCGGATTCGCATAATGACGATGCACGGAGCGAAAGGCCTCTCGGCAACCGTCGTGTTCATTCCGGGACTCGAGGATTCGTTCTTGCCGGGTGCCCGACGCAGGCCATACCTGGGATTGGTTCTTGAAGCTGCACGCCTTCTCTTTGTCTCGATTAGCCGAGCCCGGGCAGCGTGCGTGATGTCCTACGCCCATTCGCGGCGCATTCATGGCTCGTACACAAGGCAAGCCCCGTGCCCCTTCTGCGTCGCCCTCGGCGGAGCATTTGTGTTGCGTACGAGCGGTATGACAGCAGCGGAGATCGGGGCAGTAATGGCCTCCGCGGCCAACCTCTGATTGAGCACGGGGTGGAACCCGCCCATGTAGGTACTGCGGCGTCGGCCGCAAGCGGAGCGGCTGAAGCGGAGGACCTCATGCGGCTCGAGCCATGCCCTTGATCGATCCCGAAGAACTCCCGGAATCGGTGTCCCAACCCCTGGTCGGTTCCGCGGAGGACTGGTGGAACAACGCCTGCCTCAATTGGGCGGGCAAGAATTGGGGTCTATACGCTGACGGGTATTTCCGCGCAGCCCGGATGCTAGCCGACCAGGTGTGCCAACAACGACACGGTCAGGATGCGCCCGTCTCTCCGACTGTATTCCCTTACCGACAATACCTCGAACTCGCCCTAAAACACATTGTCGCTTGGGCTTCTGGCTGCGTCGGCGGCCCGATTGACCCCGGTTTCAGCCATTCCTTGCTCGTTCCTTGGGCCCAAATCCCGCGCTTATGCGCCCTTATGGATGCCGAAACCGGCCAAGTATCACTTTCCGCTGAGCAACAGAACGAGATTGAAGGACTACTAGGAGAATTTGAGGCGCTTGATCGCACCTCCTATGCCTTTCGATACCCTGTGGATCGGAAGGGCGGGCACATGGTTCCGGCGGACGTTACCCATCTCAACCTCAGGCAGTTCCGCGATCATATGGATCGGCTCAAGTACCTTCTTGACCAACTCGAAGTGGCCGTGGACTACTTTGGGGAGTTCTATCGAGGCTACGAGGGTGAATCTGGAATAGGATAGAGTCCCCCCTCCGGGATCCACGACATACCCCTAGATTTCACAATGGTGGCCGACCGTCTGCCGGAAGCTCTGGTGAGTCGATTCGCGGTTGCTCTCCGCGACGTGCTCTGGTTCCGCCCAAAGGTAGAGCGGTTCCTTGAGCGCGCTGGCGTGCCCACCGCGATCATGTCCGACGTCCGCGAACATCGATTGGATCCGACGATCAAAAAGGCACAACGAGTAATCGATCTCCTCGAGCAAAGCGGACCATCTGGCATCGCCGTGATCCAGAGACTCTTTACCGAACTCGCTGAATGGACAGACCTTTCACATCTCGAAAGCGAGAAGCAAAAGGCCGCCGCCCGTTCTCAGTCAGCCCTAAGGGAAGAGATCAAGGCCTACGCGGATCGAACGAGATACCTGCAGCAGAAGGAACGTGACCAGCATCAAGAGCGCGAGGCCAAGGGCCGTCCGCGGCCGCTTAACCATGCCCGGCTCCAGGGATTCCGAGACCGGTTTGATGCGGCCTTCGCGATGACGGACCGCCAAGCGCGGGGGACTTCCTTCGAGGCCTTACTCAATGATGTGTTTGACTACTACTGTCCGGATAACCGCGGACCCTTTCGCCGAGCGGGTGAACAGTTGGACGGACATTTTCGATACGATGGCCACGAGTATTTCTGCGAGATTCGTTGGAGGTCCGCGCAGGCAATTGCCGCCGACGTCTCGGTTCTGCGCGACCGCGCAGAGGCAGGGTTCTGCGGAGATGTACGAGCGCTCTTCATTTCATTCAACGGGTTTACCGCAGAGTGCCTTGAGGCCCTCAAGAGTCGAGCGGGTCACGAGCGGGTTATACTCATGGATGGTGTAGACCTCCACGCCGTACTTAACTCCGATTTGGCCTTTGATGTACTTCTGAGTGAGAAGCTGGCACGCGCCGTCCGCGAGCAACGGGCTTTCGTGCCAGCGAGAGAAGTCATCCTCGAACGAATGGAAGGGCGCTCCGGCCAATAGGTCTGGCAAGAGCGCAAGGCGTTATGGCCACCTGCGACAGTCTGCCTGCAACTGCTGGATCAATGATGCCCGTATTATTCGCAGTATTCCTCCTAGGCTTGTTGCCTGAGGCGCATGGGCAAGGGCAGCTTGAGGCGGAGTTGCGAGCCGCACGAAGCTTCAAGTGCGCCTTCCCAACGATTGCCTCCCTTGACTGGAAGGCTGCCGGCGCCAAGCCAACAGTTATTCAACAGGATTTTGGCTTCACCTTGGACGGGATCGACCACCAGACGCACAAGGCAAGACTCATCGGCAACCTTGGGGCCGTCGACTTGACGGTCATAGACGGTTTCAAGGTTGTGGAGTTCACCCGGTTCGGTGGACGGTTGGCGACTTGGGATTCAAGCCGCATG
>CAYZLC010000122.1:0-5595 GCA_964479365.1 uncultured Dehalococcoidia bacterium | reverse complement strand
TCGATCGAGATCGCCGACGCCGCCTACAGCCAGGCGGCCGGCTTCCTCGGTAAATACGATCCCAAGTCTGGAATCATCGTCCGCCGGCTCATTAAGTAAACAGCAGACCTAGCAATCCTCGCGGGCGGGCCCTTGGGGTCCGCCTGCTTTCATTTTCTTCCGCGCTCCGTTAGTTCGGGCCACGGTCGTCTTTCGCAGGCAACTCCGCTGGCTGGCGATGCGTCTATTACTTGGGTTACGCGGGAGACGCGATGCCCCGGAAGCGGTGTGATTTGAGATTCTACCTATTCATAGCGACACTGGTGCTAGCGGCGATTGCCGCCGGTTGTAGCAGCAGCGGCGCGCCGCCACGTGGCACGCTCATAGACCTGGGTGACAAGCCACAGTTCGAGTGGGGGGAGTGTGAGTTCGACGTGCCGGTTGGCGCGACCGTCAATTGCGGATACCTGACGGTGCCGGAGGACCGCAGCCAGCCCGAGCGGCGGAAGATCCGGCTGCACGTGGGGGTGTTCCGGACGAGCGCCGCGGAGAAGGCGGGAGACCCGATCCTGTACCTGGGCGGCGGCCCGGGCGAGAATTCCACGGAGTCCAGCTCATACTTCTACGACGAATACATCGAGCCGTTCCTCAAGAACCGTGACTTCATCGTGCTGGACCAGCGGGGCGCGGGCTACTCCAGACCGCATCTCGACTGTCCCGAGCTGGAAGAGATGTACAGGGATACGCTGGACGACGACCTGACGCTGGAAGAATCTCGCGCGAAAGGGCTCGAGGCCGTCACGCGCTGCCGCGACCGGCTGGTCGGGAGCGAAGGCGTCAACTTACCTTCGTACCGGAGTGCGGAGAGCGCCGCAGATGTCAACGACCTGCGCCTGGCGCTTGGGTATGAGCAATGGAACATCTACGGGGTCTCGTACGGGACGCGCTTGGGGCTGACCGTGATGAGGGATTTCCCACAGGGCGTGCGCAGCGTGGTACTCGACTCAAGCTATCCGCTCCAGGCGAACCTCTACACAGGCATCCAACCGAACGCCAGCCGCGCGCTGGACGTGTTCTTCAGCGGTTGCGCGGCGGATCCGCGCTGCAACGCGTCCTATCCGTATCTAAGAGAGGTCTTCTTTCAGACGATCGATCAGCTGAATGCGAATCCGGTGGTGGAGACGATCGTCAATCCACTCACGGGGTACCGCTATGAATCGGTCGTTGTGGACGGGGATGCACTGCTGAATATCGTCTTTCATTCCCTCTATTCGACTTACGTGATCCCGATATTGCCACGTCTGATCTACGACGTGGCCAACGGTGACACACTGCTGATGGGGCAGATCATGGGAAGCTTCCTCGCCGAACTCGAGGAGCTGTTCTCGCCCGGTATGCACATCTCCGTGCAATGCAGCGACGAAGTGGCGTTCACGAATATCGATGAGGTGAGCGCGGCGATGGAGCCATACCCGGAGCTGCGTGCCCTGACGGAAGGTGACTCGTTCAGCGGCCAGGGGGTTTTCCCTGTGTGCCAGAGCTGGGGCGGCGCGACGCCCGACCCGAAGGAGAACGCGCCGGTGACCAGCGATGTGCCGACGCTCGTTCTGGCAGGTGAGTACGACCCGATCACGCCTCCCGACTGGGGCCGGCAGGTTGCGGACACGCTGAGCAGGGGCTTCTTCTACGTGTTTCCGGGCGTCGGTCACGGCGCCGCGACCGCGAACGAGTGTCCAACGGGAATCATGCACGCTTTCGTGAACGACCCGACGGTTGAGCCGGACACGTCCTGCCTGAGCAGCATGGGCGGACCGGCCTGGGAGTAGGGAATGGGCTATGAGTCCTGGTCTCGGCTCCTGGCGATCGCCAGCTTCGCCGGGACCGCGTTGATCTCCGCCTGGTTGATCGAATACGGATTAAGCGAGGCCAGCAGCGACCAGGCCTACTTCGTCATAGCACCGCTGCTTCCGCTTTTGTTCGCTGCGCTGGGTGCGGCGGGAACGGTCCGGCGGGGCCGGACAGGCGAGATACTCGCCTGGACCGGCGCTTTGCTTCTGACGCTCTTCTTTGCTGCCCCCGGCATGATCGGCCCCCTCTATACGCCGGCAGCGCTATTGATGCTGATTGCCGCTGTCCTCGTCCGCCGTGCGTCGAGCGCGAGGGCGATCGCTTCTCTTTAGGGAACGGGCCCGCCCGCAAAAACGCGGTCCGGTAGCCCTCGACCGCCGGGTTCACGGTTACCGTTTATTCACCATTCGCAACGCCCTTTACGTAACTAGCCCGCTAACGGCCCGTCTATGACATTAGTAACGAAAGCGTTAAGACCGCACCCCGGGAGACAGCCTCAGGCTCAAGCGACGCACTTGTAAGGGGAGGGACATGCCTTCACACGAGTTATGGAAAATGGCCCGATTAATGGCGAAAAATTGTAACAGCACTCTAGGGCAATTCATCTTTCTTTCTGAACCAAGCAGTACGTTGTTCAGTTCTTCGAGGTGTACGCATGATTAAAGGTATGACCCTGCCTAAAGGCGGCAGCAAGCTGCCGCTAGTTCTCGGCCTAGTTCTCGGCCTCGTAGCGGCCGTTCTCGTGGTCGTCTACCTCAGCAGCGCCAAGGACGAAACCGGCTCCACCAGTAGCGGCGGTGGCGGCGCCGGCGTGCCGGTCGTCGTTGCTGCTTCGGACATCGCCGCCAACACCCTCCTCAGCGCTGAGATGCTCGCCGTCAAGAACGTTCCCCAGAGCGACCAGCTCTCGGGAGCATTCGGCAGCACGGAGGGGCTCGTTGGTCAGGTCACGAAGGTGAATCTTGTCCTGGGCGAGCAGATCATCCAGAGCAAGGTAATAAACAGTACGACGATCGGCGAATTCGGCGCCAACCCGCCGCTGGCTCTTTTGCTTGAGCCCGGCCAGAGAGGCCTTTCGGTGCAAGTCAGTAGCCTGATCGGCGCCGGCGGCAACATCCGGCCCGGCGACTTCGTAGACGTCATTCTGATCGTCGAAGTCAAGCCAGAGAATGCGGATCCGGCGAATCAGGGCTCAACCGACCAGTTCGCCGCGACGATCGTTCAGAACGTCAAGGTTCTGGCTGTAGACACTGAGCGGACGGCCGCGGACGAGAGCGCCAGCACCAACCCTGATGAAGCCAAGGATGAGAACCAGACTGCCACTACAGTCACCCTGGCGGTAAGCACGATCCAGGGCGAGGTTCTGGCCATGGCTGACGAGTGTGGCCGAAACCACACCGGCCGCCTGTCTCTGGCACTCCGAGGCCCCGGTGACACCAACAAGCTCTCCAACCGGTCCGAGTGGCCCGCCGATGGCCCTCCTCCGGTTTGCTCCGCGGTTCTCGGAATCGCCTCGCTCGGCGGGTAGACGCACGAGAGATAGCTGCGAGAGATTGTAGGAAGCGAAAGGGAAGGCGATGGCACGAAATCCGCGAGTCGTTGTGATTGGCCCGGAGCCGGTGAGCCGGGACGAGATCCAGAAGATGCTCGCCCTCTCAGGCTTCGCGGTCCTGGGTGAGGCCGGCTACGGCATCGAAGCCGTCTCGCTGGCCAAGAAGACAGAGCCGGATGTGGTCGTGATCGCCATCGAAGAACCCGTCATCCGCGCTCTCCAGACAGTGGAGGCCGTGGCGGACCTTCTGCCTCACTCTCCAATCATCGGTCACTCATCCATCAAAGATGCCGGCTCCATGCGCAAGGCCATGGTGGCCGGGGTTAAAGACTACCTCGGCAGCCCGGTCAAAGAAGAGGAGCTGATCAGTTCGATCCACGCTGCGATGGCCCAAGAGGAGCGCCGCCGCGCGCGCCTCGCCGGCGAGACGGACGAACCGATCGCAGCCGGCACCGTCATCACCGTCTTTGGCGCCAAGGGCGGCATCGGCAAGACCACGATCGCTACCAACCTCGCCACCGCCCTCGTCCAGAAGACAAAGCAGTCCGTCGTCGTCGTTGACCTCGACACCCGTTTCGGCGATGTCGCTATCCTGATGGACATCCCTGTTGAGCGCAGCATTGCCGACCTCGCGATGCCCGAAGAGGACATATCGCGAGAGGTTCTCGAGGAGTGCCTCTACACCCATAACACGGGAGTCGTCATTCTCCCCGCGCCGATTCGGCCTACCGACTGGCGCAACGTGCACGCCGGGCACATCGAGCGCGTGGTCCAGCTCCTCATGCAGACCCACGACTACGTAATCCTCGACACCCCCGGCACCTTCAATGACATCGTCGCCCGCGCTCTCGAGATGGCGACGATGGTCGTCCTGGTCTGCACAGTCGATATGGCCAGCCTCAAAGACACGCTCCTGGCCATCGACATGCTACGTTCCTGGAACTTTCCTCAGGACAAGATCAAGCTCGTCATCAACTCGACGAACGAGGCCAGTACCGTGCAGCCCGCCGAGATCAAGCGGATGCTGGGCCGCGACGTCTTCTGGGCAATCCCTTATGACCGCAACATCAGCGCGGCCACTCAACTGGGTATGCCCGTCGTCGTCGCCAAGCCGCAGGCCAAAGCCGCGGAGAGCATGATTGAAATGGCCTATGCCCTCAGCGGCGTGCGCCAGCAGCAGCAGACGCAGAAACCGCGAGAGCCACAGAAGGGCGGACTCCTGAGCCGTATCCTTGGCTCCGCCCCTGAAGACAAAACCGAAGTAAGCGTGGAGTAATGATATGACAAGCTTTCAATCAGGCAGACCTCAGGCTCCGGTAATGCGGCCCGGCCCAGGCGCCGCCCGCACGACGCCCGGCCGCTACAACGAGGACATGGAGCAGCTGATCTTCCGCATGCACCAGATGCTCATCGATGAGCTGGACGCGGACCAGATCAGCGCTATGCCTGCGGACGAGCGCCGCAAGGTCGTCGAGCAGGCGGCCGAGACGCTCCTCCGCCGCGAGATGCCCGGCGTCGGCGGCATCACCCGTGACCAGCTGGTCTCCCGTGTGGTCGACGAGGTCGTCGGCCTCGGTCCGATCGACGCCCTGATGCGCGACCCCTCCATCTCGGAGGTCATGGTCAACAAGGCGGACGAGGTCTACTTCGAGCGCGAGGGTATTCTCTACTTGAGCGATGTCCGCTTCCGCGACGACCAGCACATCCAACGCGTGATCGAGCGCATCATCGCCCCCATCGGCCGCCGCGTAGACGAGTCCTCCCCGATGGTGGACGCCCGCCTCCCGGACGGCTCTCGAGTCAACGTCGTTATCCCTCCCGTCGCGCCCAAGAGCCCGACGATCACCATCCGAAAGTTCCGCGCCGACAAGCTGCAGATGAACGACCTTGTCAACGCCAGCACGATCACGGAAGACATGGTCGAGTTCCTCAAGGCCTGCGTCCAGGTCAAGCTGAACATCCTCATCTCCGGCGGTACCGGCACGGGTAAGACGACTTTCCTCAACGCGCTCTCCGCGTACATCCCGGAGACTGAACGCATCATCACCATCGAAGACCCGGTCGAAATCAAGATGCAGCAGCCGCACGTCGTTAGCCTGGAGGCGAAGCCTTCAAACATAGACGGCAAAGGCGAGGTCTCCCAGCGGGACCTGCTGCGAAACACCCTGCGCATGCGGCCCGATCGGATCATCATCGGCGAGGTCCGCGGCCCGGAG
>CAYZLC010000121.1:2366-5631 GCA_964479365.1 uncultured Dehalococcoidia bacterium | reverse complement strand
AACTACGCCGCTTTCTGCCTAACTCGCGTGTCTATGCCACTGCGCTTGGCAGCAAGATGATCCGAAGGTCAGGGGGCCGGCGTCACGATATAGACCTGGCCCGCATCCTCGCGCGAGCCGTCAGGGCCGTCGCCCTCCGTCGCGAGCATGATCAGTTCCGGGGCGCCGTCCCCGTTCAGGTCGGCAACGGCGATCGCCGCCCCCAGGCGGTCGTCCTCGTTCGCCCCGTAGGCGGCCAGGAGGAGCGGCGTTTCCACCACATTGACTGCTCCCTCCAGGTTCGCAGCCCCAAGAGCATAGACCTCGCCCCCGTCAGGGCGGCTGTTGGACGGGCCGTCGCCGGACCCTGTCCCCGCCAGCAGCTCGGCCTTCTCGTCACCATCCAGGTCGGCGGCGGCCAGGGAGCCTCCCAGCTGGTCCGCCGGGTCCGCGCCGAAGAGGTAGGGAGTGCCACCGGTGGCCAGGTCGATTACAGCCGGTAGATCGCTGCTGCCAAAGATTACGTGGACCTCGCCCGCCTCAGACACTGTGTTGTCCGGACCGTCCGCCAGCCGGGCGACGATGACGAGGTCGTCTACGCCGTCATCGTTGACGTCGCCGGTAGTGATGTTGAAGCCGATCGTATCGTTCGGCTCCGCGCCGTAGATGGTGACGTCCTGCTGCCCCTCTGCGATCTCGAGCTGACCGCTGAGGTCCGCGGAGCCATAGACGACGTAGACCTCGGCGGCCACCGAGCGCCCGTTCTCTGGTCCATCGGCGGCCTCCGCCGTCAGGATGATGTCGCCGAAACCATCGTCGTTGACGTCGCCGCCGGCGACGTTGTCGCCCAGCTCGTCGAATACCTCGGCCCCGAAGATGGCCGCATCGAACTCCTGGCGGGACATGTCTTTCGTCCCGGCCAGCTCCGTCGCGCCAAACATGACGTAGGCGGCGCCCCGCTGCCCGGCCGCGAACGTCGCGCCAACGATGAGGTCATCGATACCGTCTCCGGTGACATCGGTGCTGGCCAGCGAGTCGCCAAAGAAGGCCGAGGCGTCCGCGCCGAGGAGCGTGACGTCGGCCTCCCGGCCCGCCAGGTCGATCTCATCGTCCCAGTCCGAATCGCCGAAGAAGACGTAGACGGCGCCCGCGGCCACCCCGCTGTCCTCTCGCAGTACGAACGGCGCACCCAGGATGATATCGCCGATTCCATCGCCGTTGACATCGGCCACGAGGCCCGAGAAGCCCAACTGGTCGCCGCTTGGCGAACGGACCGACTGGCCGCTCGCACCGTAGATCGTCACGTCTTCCTGACCCTCCGCCAGGTCTACCTCCTCGGGCAAGCTCTCGGAGCCGAAGACGACATACGCCTCCCCCGAGTCGGTGCGCGAGTTGTCCGGCCCGTCGCCAAAACGGGCGCCGATGAGCAGATCATCCAGTCCATCGCCGTTTACGTCGCCGCCGGCCAGCAGCGGCAGATCGTTGAGGAAGTCTCCTTTGTCGGCGCCCCAAACAACCGTGACGGCGTCTTGAGCAGCGAGATCGATCACCTGCTCGGCGTCAAGCGGACTCGGTGTCGCTCCGGCGGAAGGCTGTGCGGTCGTTCTCGGGGATGGGGTGCCCTCCGGTTCGTCTCCGCCGCAGGCCGCGACGGCGGCCGCGAGAACGCCGGCCGCAAGAAGGACTGCGGCCAGGCGGTGATAGCGGCGCCAGAAAGTGTTGTCCATCGCTAAGGGGTCTCACTAAGGATTACGTAAGCCTCGCCCGCGTCGATTCGAGAGTTCTCGGGACCGTCCGCCAGGAGGGCGCCGGCAAAGATGTCGTCCAGACCATCGCCGTTGAAGTCCCCGCTCGCCAGCGAAAAGCCGAGCTCATCACCGGCCTCAACGCCGAACAGGGAGCGATCATATTGGCCTAGGGCCAGGTCGGACACCGCGGGTATAACCTCGGCGCCCAGGCGCACATAAACGTCGCCTGCGTCGGTCCGGGCGTTGTCGCAGCCGTCGCCGATGAGCGCTCCCAGGAGGACGTCGGCCAGGCCGTCGCCGTTCACGTCGCCGCTGGCGACTGTAAAGCCGAGGCTATCTCCAGGGTCGATTCCGTGAATCACAGCGTCGATCTCGTCCTCCGCCAGATCAATGGTATCGTCGAGACCGTTGTCGTCGAGCAGTATTGCGGACTCGCCGGCGTTGTTGCGGTCATTGTCGGGGCCGTCGGCATCGCGGATGCCGATGATGGCATCATCGTTGCCATCGCCGTTGAGGTCGCCCCCCGCCACGTAAAAGCCCAGACCGTCTCTGGCGTCAGCGCCGATGACCCGCGTGAAGCCATCGTCCTCCGCCAGGTCGAGAGAGCCGCCCCCGCTGGGGACCTCCATCAGGTAGGCGCGGCCCGCGTCCTGTTGCCCCTGCTCACCTTCGGCGAACGGGGCGCCGACCAATAGCTCGTCGCTACCGTCGCCGTTGAGGTCTGCGCTGCTCAGGTGATTGGGCAGGTTGTCGTTCTCAGCGGCCGCATAAACAGTGAAGAACGGCGGTTGCTCAGCCAGGTCTAGCTCGCCGGCGATCTCGGGTGAGCCGAGCACCACGTAGACTTCTCCGGCGGATACCCGGTTTTCACTGGGGCCCCGGCCCCCGGAAGCGCCCAGTATCAGGTCAGCGACGCCGTCCCCATCCACGTCGCCGCTTGCCAGGGCGACCCCCATGAGGTCTCCCGAGTCGATTCCCGACAGTGTCACGTCCTGCTCGCCTCGCGCGGCGTCAACCACACGGGCGAGGTCCGGGCGACCGAAGACGACGTATGCCTTTCCTCCACCGATCTTGTCGCCGGCGCGAGCGAAACGGGCGCCCACGAGGATGTCTTCGATGCCGTCGCCGTTGACGTCGCCTCCCGCGACGGTGAATCCCAGGTTATCGTCCGGATTTTCCCCGAACAGGACCAGGTCGGCGGCGCCCGCGGCCAAATCAACGGTCGGCGTCGGCGTGGCGCTACCGAGGACGACGTACGCCTCCCCGCTGTTCGCCCTCGTGTTCTCCGGTCCGTCGGCCAGCGGCGCGCCGACGAGCATGTCGTCGAATCCGTCACCGTTGAAATCGCCGCTCGCCAGCGAGAAGCGGTCTGCCAGGTAATCCCCCGCCTCCGCGCCGAGGACGGTCACAGCGGGCGGCACGGTCGCCAGGTCATCAGTGCAGACAAGAGGTCCGGCCGCGCCGGGGGTGGGGGTGGAGGCACGCCAGTTCGCCGGGTCGTCGCCGGGCGCGGTCAAGACGACCTTCTCCAGGCTCCA